>NZ_PIOG01000153.1:0-677 GCF_002810545.1 Klebsiella sp. A-Nf5
GTAAAGCGCTGCAAAGCACGGTGCTGGACACCCCCGTCAACGCCATGCAGCATGCACTGCGGGTGCGCAACCTGTGTGCGCCGACGCAGCCCTGTTATCCCCCGGCGCGTGACCGTTTCCACTGGCGGGTACTCAGCCACTTAGGCTCCAACTTCCTGTCAATGATGGACAACGCCGAAATCTTGCGCGGCACGCTGGCGCTGTACGACTGGACGGAAAGCGAAATGAACCGACGCCGTCTGGAGGCGATCGTTGACGTTCAGCATCACCTAATTCAGCGTTTTGAAAAAGGTTTTCTACTGCGCGGCGTGGATATTCAGATCACGCTGGACAGCAACGGTTTCGCCGGCGAAGGCGATATCACCCTGTTTGGCGAACTGCTGCACCGCTTTTTCGCCCTGTATGCCGACATCCACTTATTTACTCAGTTGACGCTGATTCTGCAACCTACAGGAAAATGTTTGCAATGGACAGAACACCACAGCCAGCGCGTACCGGGCTGACGGAAAGGCTTGCTCCGGACATTAACCGAATTAACTTTTACCGTTTCTGCCAGCTTCTTGAACAAAGCCAACCACAGACGCCACCGCTGGGGAGCACAACCAATCCGGCAGACGATCCCGTCCGTTTTCGTCCACATCCGGGGATGGGGTTCCCGGTAAGCGAACTAAAAAGCG
>NZ_PIOG01000233.1:0-668 GCF_002810545.1 Klebsiella sp. A-Nf5
GATACGGCAACTTATTTTACCACTCCGCTAAAAAATGCCCATCAGTAAATACGCTTTAAATGACTATTATCACACTACTTTTGCCCTCTGCTGACCACTCTTGTAACTGCAGCATTCACAGATAAATCGACTTTCAGCCAAACCTGCAACCTTTTGGGTAGTCCTAACTCAGTCAACATATAGGTTTTTCTACTCATGGCTTTTCAACTTTTTTATTTTTACTTCATTATTTCTTTGCTGAATGAACGCTCTTAATTAATTAACAATACTATTAATAGCAGCCTCCTATATGTTAGGTTTTACATGAGACAATCATCTATAATCATCAATGCCGCACTAAGTGGTAGTTACTGAAAAAAGTCTGCAATTTTGCTGAAACTGTCAGCCCATCCCCCGGAAATAAAGATGAACTGGCAGAAGCGTAGCGATATTCGGAGCGCTTATTTAGGGGGGCCGTTTCGCGTTACAAAAAATTGAACCTTCCCCCGACGTAATCAGATTCCGGGCCTTTTTAATATTTCATTAACCTTCTTGCCAAATTCGGGCGACTTCTTGTTCCGACACCAGTCACCAATCAGACGTTGCAAGTCAATATCAATCGGTTCAGGCTTTATTTTTAGTCCGGCGATGAATACACGTAACTCAGGCGCGACAAGCTTTACTGCTTG
>NZ_PIOG01000171.1:0-664 GCF_002810545.1 Klebsiella sp. A-Nf5
TAAGAAAATGAAAAATATGCTGACACAATATCGTCTCCTTGCATTGAGCAGTGCTCCCGGTCGGTCAATAAGCAAGATTTGACCTGCTGGTACCAGGCCTCTCCTTAGGGAGCACTCTATATGTTCTACAGTTGCGGTAAGGAACTCATTTCACGCCCGGAATGACGGGCGCTTATTTCTGCTTACTTTGCTGGCTTAACATCTGTCACCCACGTAGGGAGATCCCACGTGCCACCGAGATGGAGATAACGGCACATCCCGGTCGTTGCTTCGCGGCTTTTGCGGAATGTCTCGCCATCCCAAACCCAGCTTGCCGACCCCCAGCAATCCCCAAGGCCACGGCCTTTCTGGCTCATGAAGATAACGCCATCGTCATAATCAGAACCAGAAACCGTGATGAGCTCTGGTTTCCCCGCAAGTTTACTGTCCACCACCCAGTAACCATATCCTTCGTTATACGCCGCCCGCCCACACAGTGCAGAAATCAGAGAATGCACGTTATCCAGCGGCGTCAGGCTGATGGTCTCGGCTTCCTGTTCTTCTGATGGCTGGATGCGATCGCACCAGTCATCTTCGCTCAGGGTCGCGAGAAGCTTTGGTTTCAGCACCGCGAGCTCAGGCACTGTGAGGGGCCTTTCCTGAGTTTTCTCTGGCTTCACCTGGT
>NZ_PIOG01000191.1:0-659 GCF_002810545.1 Klebsiella sp. A-Nf5
GCTGAAAAAATCAGCGCTACTGCTTTCTGCTCCCGCGGGGATTGCACAGGTTACGCCCAAAAGCCTGCAATTATCCTCAGGGGAAAACCTGATTAGCACCAGTGGGAAAAATACGGATTTCAGCGTATTTAAAAAATTCACTGTAGCTGCGGGAGAAGCAGTAAGTCTGTTTGCTCAAAAGCTTGGTATTAAAATTTTCGCCAGCAAAGGCAAAGTGGAGATTCAGGCACAAAGCGATGAAATGCTCCTGGATGCATGTAAAGATCTGCGCATAAGCAGTAGCGACGGAAAAATTCTTATTAGCGCAAAAAATGAAATCATCCTAACCAGTGGTGGTGGATATATTCGAATTGGAGGCGGCACGGTGGAATGTGCCGCACCAGATAAAATTATAGAGCGTGGAGCGGTTTGGCAAAAATTCAGTGGTCAGAGTATCAGTCAGGCCATGCAGGAATGGGATTCCACTGATTTTGCCATCACCCCTGAGATCCTCTGGAAGCAAACCGGCAAACCGGCAAAGAATCAAAAGGTACGCGTTACCCGCGGCGATGGCACTATCGTTGAAATGACGACTGACGATCAAGGGAAACTACCTGTGCAGAGCGGGCTTTTTGTTGAATCAATAAAAATTGATCTGTTAGATAATCAGGAAGATTAAG
>NZ_PIOG01000214.1:0-659 GCF_002810545.1 Klebsiella sp. A-Nf5
GATATAACTCTACAAATAAGAATTCTTGATAATTGCTCTGCAATAAAAGCTTGAAGCCATAAAGTAAGAGCATAAAGTACTAATGCTGCAGATGTTAGGTGGTAAGCACTGAAATTAGATGTTTTAAGTGGGGGAGAGACATGGAGTTGACGAAGGAGTCTGCATATCAAGCGATTGCAGAGTTTTTTACTGAGAAGCCGTTTGTTTTATTTGGTACAGGGACTTCATGTGCACTTGATCTAAATTTTGGGATGCCAGCCCTAGAACGTCACCTCCGAGCCGAGCTGACCAGTGGTATGACAGATACTCAGGCACAACAATGGAAGCAAGTTGTCTCCGTTCTCGATGAGGGTAGCCATGATTTTGAATCCGCTATGGACTTCATCAAGGATGAGACTCTGACCACTCGAATAGTCGAACTAACTGCAAGCTTTGTTGCGTATCATGATAACGTTCACGCCCACCAAATCATTTCAGGGTTACGCGATTGGCCTGCTGGATCACTACTGAAAAAGCTCGTTGAGACTCTGCCACAGGCCGATAAGCAACTTCACGTCGCAACCCCCAATTACGATTTATTAGCTGAGTACGCCTTTGTTCGACACAAGATTCCGTATATTACAGGATTTTATGGAGGATTCCTTCAGCGTTATGACTGG
>NZ_PIOG01000201.1:0-658 GCF_002810545.1 Klebsiella sp. A-Nf5
CCTGGGGCTGGCGTGAGATGTTCATCATCGAAGGTATTCCGGCGGTGTTGTAGGCAGTATGCTGGTGGATCCTGGTCCGCGATAAACCTTCCGAGGTTTCCTGGCTGAATGAGCAGGAAAAAGAGACCCTGCAGAAGGCGATGGATAGCGAACAAAGCAATATCAAGCCGGTACGTAACTATGGCGAAGCGCTGCGCTCGCGCAACGTGATTATGCTGTGCGCCGTGCATGCGTTGTGGAGTATTGGCGTATACGGTTTCATGATGTGGATGCCGTCGATTCTGAAAAACGCCGCGCAGATGGATATTGTGGCGGTAGGTTGGTTGGCGGCGGTGCCATATCTGGCGGCGATCTGTCTGATGCTGACGGTCTCCTGGCTGTCAGATAAGTTCCAGAATCGTAAGCTGTTTATTTGGCCGTTGTTGCTGATTGCCGCTATCGCCTTCTTTGGTTCCTGGATGGTGGGTGACCAGGCGTTCTGGTTCTCCTATGCGCTGCTGGTGATCGCTGCTGCCTGTATGTATGCGCCTTACGGCCCTTTCTTCGCGCTGATCCCGGAACTGCTGCCGCGTAACGTCTCCGGCGTGTCGATGGGCTTGATTAACAGCTTCGGCGCGCTCGGTGCTTTCCTCGGCGCGTGGCTGGTAGGTTATTTGAA
>NZ_PIOG01000002.1:0-465 GCF_002810545.1 Klebsiella sp. A-Nf5
CTATTGGCGCGGCGGCGACCTATACCCGCATGAAGCGCGGTACTGAAAATACAGAGTCCGGTTTGGCTGGCGCTGTAGGATATCTCACCAGCCATATCCTTGGCCGCAACGCAGCAGAGATGGTGGCGATTGGCTCTCAGTCTTCCGGCGCGCTGGAGTTACTCCCTGCCAACGATTATGGTGACGACTGGCTTAAGGTCGTTGACCGTGACGGTAGTATATTAACGCTGCCCCGAGATCTCCCGGTTGGAGAAGACGATAAGAAAGAAAACTGTCTTTATAGTGGGCTTTATCTGAACCGAGAGAAATGGTGGAAGCTAATGGATGAAAACCTGTTGAATCCGTTTAACACTACATTGAATTCAAGTCAAATTAATACAGATTGGGAAGCTTATAGTAATTTACTGGCTGATGTTCAGGCATTTCATGAAAATCTGATGGGGAAATATCATCCCCAGACCTACT
>NZ_PIOG01000094.1:0-51952 GCF_002810545.1 Klebsiella sp. A-Nf5
GATGTCGGCCTGCGCACCGAACCCAATCTTGAGCTGCTGACGCAGATGAAACCGTCGTTTATCGTCTGGTCGGCAGGCTATGGCCCGTCGCCGGAAAAGCTGGCGCGTATCGCACCCGGCCGCGGTTTCACCTTCAGCGACGGCAAACGGCCGCTGGCGATGGCCCAGCGTTCGCTGCTGGAAATGGCCGACCTGCTGGGTAAACAACAGCAGGCGAAGCACCACCTGGCGGAGTTCGACGCGCTGATGGAGAACCTGCGTCCGCGTTTTGCCGGGCGTGCTGATCGCCCACTGCTGATGATTTCGCTGCTCGATGCCCGCCACGTACTGGTATTCGGTGAGAACTGCCTGTTCCAGGAAGTGCTCGATCGCTTTGGCATTCAAAACGCCTGGCGCGGCGAAGCGGCGTTCTGGGGCAGCATCACCGTCGGTATTGACCGGCTGGCGGCATTTAACGAGGCCGATGTGATCTGTTTCGATCATGGCAACGATCGGGAGATGGCCCAGCTGTTGGCGACGCCGCTGTGGCAGGCGATGCCGTTCGTGCGCGCGGGGCGTTTCCAGCGGGTTCCGGCGGTGTGGTTCTATGGCGCGACGTTGTCGGCGATGCATTTCGCCCGCGTGCTGGCCGATGCGCAGGGGAGGGCGGCGGTATGAACGCGCGTCTCTCGCCGTTAGCCATTCTCCTGCTGACCGGGCTGCTGGTTGCCGCTTTCGCGCTGAGCATCGTCAACCTCAATGTCGCTTTACCTTACGCGCAATGGCGTCAGGCGCTGTGGCAGCCGGATATCGATAATATCGCCCAGATGCTGTTCCATTACAGCCTGCTGCCGAGGCTGGCGATATCGCTGCTGGTCGGCGCCGGGCTGGGCCTCGTCGGCGTGCTGTTCCAGCAGGTGCTGCGTAACCCGCTGGCGGAGCCGACCACGCTTGGCGTCGCCACCGGCGCGCAGTTGGGAATGACCGTCACCACATTATGGGCGATCCCCGGCGTGCTGGCGTCACAGTTTGCCGCGCTGGCTGGGGCTTGTCTGGTGGGGGCGCTGGTGTTCGGCGTCTCGTGGGGCAAACGTTTGTCGCCGGTGACGCTGATCCTGGCCGGCCTGGTGGTGAGTCTCTATTGCGGCGCGGTCAATCAGCTGATGGTGATTTTCCATCATGACCAGCTGCAAAGCATGTTCCTGTGGAGTACCGGCACCCTGACGCAGACCGACTGGAGCGTGGTGCAGCGTCTGTGGCCGCAGCTGCTCGGCGGCGCGATGTTGACGCTGTTGTTGCTACGCCCGTTAACCCTGATGGGGCTTGATGATGGCGTGGCGCGTAACCTTGGGCTGGCGTTGTCTCTGGCGCGGCTTGGCGTGCTGACGCTGGCGATTGTCATCAGCGCGCTGCTGGTTAACGCGGTCGGCATTATCGGCTTTATCGGTCTGTTCGCGCCGCTGCTGGCGAAAATGCTCGGCGCCCGCCGCCTGCTGCCGCGGCTGCTGCTGGCGGCGCTGATCGGCGCGCTGATCCTGTGGCTTTCCGACCAAATTATTCTCTGGCTCAGCCGGGTCTGGCGGGAAGTCTCGACCGGGTCAGTCACCGCGCTGATTGGCGCGCCTTTATTGCTGTGGCTGCTGCCGCGGCTGCGCAGCATCAGCGCCCCGGTGATGAACGGCGGCGATAAAGCGCTGATCGAGCGCCGCCACGTGCTGTGGTTCGCGCTGGGCGGCTTAGCGCTGCTGCTGTTGGCGGTAACCGCCGCGCTAACCTTTGGCCGCGATGCCCATAGCTGGCAGTGGGCCAGCGGCGATCTGCTGGCGCAACTGATGCCCTGGCGCTGGCCACGAGTGCTCTCGGCGCTGTTCGCCGGGGTGATGCTGGCGGTCGCGGGCTGCATCATTCAACGCCTGACCGGCAACCCGATGGCCAGCCCGGAAGTACTGGGCATCAGCTCTGGCGCGGCCTTCGGCGTGGTATTGATGCTGTTCTTCGTGCCGGGCAACGCCTTTGTCTGGCTGCTGCCTGCCGGCAGCCTTGGCGCGGCGGCGACGCTGCTGGTTATCCTGATCGCCGCCGGGCGCGGCGGTTTCTCGCCGCACCGGATGCTGCTGGCGGGGATGGCGCTGAGTACCGCTTTCACCATGCTGCTGATGATGCTGCAGGCCAGCGGCGATCCGCGCATGGCGCAGATCCTGACGTGGATGTCCGGTTCGACCTATAGCGCGACGCCGGAAATGGTGCTGCGTAGCGGTGTGGTGATGCTGGCGCTGCTGGCGCTGGCGCCGCTCTGCCGCCGCTGGCTGACCATCCTGCCGCTGGGCGGCGAGGAGGCGCGGGCGGTGGGGATGGCGCTGACGCCATCGCGTATCGGGTTGCTGCTGCTGGCGGCGAGCCTGACGGCGACGGCGACGCTCACCATAGGGCCGTTAAGTTTCGTTGGCCTGATGGCACCGCACATTGCGAGGATGCTGGGATTCCGCCGGACGATGCCGCATATGGTGATTTCCGGGCTGACGGGCGGGATGCTACTGGTGTTCGCCGACTGGTGCGGGCGAATGATCATGTTCCCCTACCAAATTCCCGCGGGGCTGTTGTCGACCTTTATCGGCGCGCCGTACTTTATCTATTTGCTGAGAAAGCAGAGCCGCTAACGATCCCGGATGGCCTCAACATCCCCGGTGGCGCTAGCGCTTACCGGGGCTACAGTGCTGTGCGATTTGGTAGCCCGGATAAGGCGCAATGCGCCGCCTCCGGGAAAATCCCTGCGCCACCAGGCATTCAAGCACCTTACAGTTTGGCAAACACCCGACGGGCGGCGTCGATGGTGTTGTTAATGTCCTCTTCGCTGTGGGCGATGGACATAAAGCCGGCTTCAAACGCCGACGGTGCCAGGTACACGCCTTCCTCCAGCATCAGGTGGAAGAAGCGCTTGAAGCGTTCGACATCGCACTTCACCACGTCCTGATAACAGGTGACGGTTTCGGCATCGGTAAAGAAAATGCCGAACATGCCGCCAACGTTATTGACCACCAGCGGGATCCCGGTTTCGCGCGCCGCGTTCAGCAGACCATCCGCCAGCTGGTTGGTCAGATCGGTCAGGGTTTCATGCACACCCGGCTGCGCCACTTCACTTAAGCAGGCGAAGCCAGCGGCCATGGCGATCGGGTTACCTGAGAGGGTACCAGCCTGGTACACCGGGCCGGTCGGCGCCAGCGCGTCCATCACTTCGCGGCGGCCGCCGAAGGCGCCCACCGGCATCCCGCCGCCGATGATTTTCCCGAGACAGGTCAGATCCGGCTCCACGCCGTAATAAGCCTGGGCGCCCGCCAGCGCGACGCGGAAGCCGGTCATCACTTCGTCGATAATCAGCAACGCGCCAAATTCGTCGCACAACGCGCGCAGGCCCGGCAGGAACTCCGGCTGCGGCGGAATGCAGTTCATATTCCCGGCGACCGGCTCGACGATGATGCAGGCGATATCCTGTGGATATTGCTCGAACGCCGCGCGTACCGAGGCGAGGTCGTTATAGGTGCAGGTCAGGGTATGTTTAGCGAAATCGGCTGGCACGCCCGGCGAATTTGGCTGGCCGAGGGTCAGCGCGCCGGAACCGGCTTTCACCAGCAGACAGTCGGCATGGCCGTGATAGCAACCTTCGAACTTAATGATCTTGTCGCGGCCGGTGAAGCCACGCGCCAGGCGAATGGCGCTCATGGTCGCTTCGGTGCCGGAGTTCACCATCCGCACCATATCCATGGTCGGTACCAGTTCGGTCACCAGCGCCGCCATTTTCACTTCCATTTCGGTCGGCGCGCCAAAGCTCAGGCCGCGGGACGCCGCCTCGATCACCGCGTTGCGGATAGCCGGATGGTTGTGGCCCAGCACCATCGGACCCCAGGAGCCGACATAATCGATATAGGCCTTCCCATCCACGTCATAAAGATAGGCGCCATCCGCGCGTTCGATAAACAGCGGCGTGCCGCCGACGCCGGTGAAGGCGCGCACCGGCGAGTTAACGCCGCCGGGGATCAGTTCGCGCGCAGCATGGTATAGATTTTCAGATTTGCTCATGGCCAGGGTCCTGGTTCGTGAAAAATGTTTTATCGGCTATTCTAAGTTATTCCAGGATGGTTATGAAAGTTTTGCCCAATTGAAACAATGTGCCGCAAGGGCATTTTTTTGACGACGCAGCGCGCCGGGGCGGCTAAAATGCCTCTCTCTTCATTTGTATTACCAATAATTGATAATGGCATGAAAGCAGATACTCCCTCTTTTGAAGCACATCAGTTCGTGCGGGTGCGTCGCGGCGATGCGGTGCGCCGTTTGATTCAGCGTGATAAAACGCCGCTGGCGGTCCTGTTGATGGCGGCGGTGGTTGGCACGCTGGCCGGTCTGGTGGGCGTGGCGTTTGAAAAGAGCGTGAACTGGGTGCAGAACCAGCGGATCGGCGCGCTGGCGCAGGTGGCCGACCACTGGTATCTGGTCTGGCCGCTGGCGTTTATCTTGTCGGCGCTGTTGGCAATGGTCGGTTATTTCCTCGTGCGCCGCTTTGCGCCAGAGGCGGGCGGCTCCGGGATCCCGGAAATCGAAGGGGCGCTGGAGGAGCTGCGGCCGGTGCGCTGGTGGCGCGTGCTGCCGGTGAAATTCATCGGCGGCATGGGGACCCTGGGCGCCGGAATGGTGCTGGGACGCGAAGGGCCGATGGTGCAGCTTGGCGGCAACATTGGACGCATGGTGCTGGATATTTTCCGTATGCGCAGTCCGGAAGCGCGGCACACGCTGCTGGCGACCGGTGCGGCGTCGGGGCTCTCGGCGGCCTTTAATGCGCCGCTGGCCGGTATTCTGTTTATCATCGAAGAGATGCGCCCGCAGTTTCGCTACAACCTGATCTCCATTAAAGCGGTATTTACCGGCGTGATCATGTCGAGCATTGTGTTTCGTATTTTCAACGGCGAAGCGGCGATCATTGAGGTGGGCAAGCTGAGCAGCGCCCCGGTGAATACCCTGTGGCTGTATCTGGTGCTGGGCATGCTCTTTGGCTGCTTTGGCCCACTGTTTAATTTTCTGGTGCTGCGCACCCAGGATCTGTTCCAGCGCATCCACGGCGGCAATATCAAAAAATGGGTGTTGATGGGCGGGCTAATCGGCGGGATCTGCGGTCTGCTGGGGCTGATGCAGCCCTCCGCGGTGGGGGGGGGCTTTAACCTGATCCCTATCGCTGCCGCCGGTAACTTCTCCGTCGGTCTGCTGCTGTTTATCTTTGTCGCCCGCGTGGTGACCACGCTGATCTGCTTCTCTTCCGGCGCGCCGGGGGGCATTTTCGCGCCGATGCTGGCGCTGGGCACGTTGCTGGGCACGGCGTTCGGCATGGCGGCTATTCCGCTGTTTCCGGCCTACCATCTGGATGCCGGCACCTTCGCTATCGCCGGGATGGGGGCACTGCTTGCCGCCTCGGTACGTGCGCCGCTGACCGGAATTGTGCTGGTACTGGAGATGACGGATAACTATCAGCTCATTTTGCCAATGATTATTACCTGCCTTGGCGCAACACTACTGGCGCAATTCCTCGGCGGTAAGCCTTTGTATTCGACCATTCTGCAACGTACTCTGGCGAAGCAGGAGGCCGAGCAGGCGGCAAAAGCGCAGCAGCCACCTCGGGAGAATACTTGAACGATTTACCAGGGTATTAGATAATGGCTCAAAAGGTCCGGTTATTCTTTAACCGGCCGGAAGTATCAATGGGAGCAAAAAATGAGTGATGACGTAGCGTTGCCGCTGGAGTTTACCGAAGCCGCAGCCAACAAAGTAAAACACCTGATTGCGGATGAAGATAATCCGAACCTGAAACTGCGCGTGTATATCACCGGCGGCGGTTGCAGCGGTTTCCAGTATGGCTTCACCTTTGACGATCAGGTGAACGAAGGCGATATGACCATCGAGAAACAGGGCGTCGGCCTGGTGGTCGACCCAATGAGCCTGCAGTATCTGGTTGGCGGCGCCGTCGACTATACCGAAGGGCTGGAAGGTTCGCGTTTCATCGTGACCAACCCGAACGCGAAAAGCACCTGCGGCTGCGGGTCCTCGTTCAGCGTTTAACGAGAGTACGGCCGATTGCCTTCTCCCACAGAGAGAGGGAGTCAACGCGAAAAACGGTAACCTTACGGTTACCGTTTTGCTTTTATTACCTTCCGTTATCGTCCAGGGCAAACGTCGGCAGCTTCAGGTGCCAGCGGATCGCCGCCAGACGGATCACCAGCGTCACCACCATGCCCATCATCGCCGAATTCTCCAGCGGGAGATGAAAGGTGTCGTGCGCTGTAGCGTGGACAATGCCGCCGACAATACAGGCGGTGGCGTAGATCTCGGTGCGCAGAATCATGGGAATTTCGCGCGCCAGCACGTCACGAATAATCCCGCCGCCGACGCCGGTGACCACCCCCATGCAGACCGCCACCAGCGGACCGCTGCCGGCGAGAAAGGCTTTATTGACGCCGATGCCGACAAACACCGCCAGACCAACGGCATCAAGAACGGGCAGTATCCATTTCGGCAGCCGACGCGGCTGGCGGACCAGCAGGATAGTCAGCATGCTGGTGACCATCGCCACCACCAGATCGGTGGGATCTTTGACCCAGAATACCGGGCCATTCGCCAGCGCCATGTCGCGGATGGTCCCGCCGCCCACCGCCGTCACCACGCCTAACACCAGCACGCCGAACGGGTCCATGCGTAATTTTCCCGCCAGCAGAACGCCGGAGATCGCGAAGACAGCCGTGCCAATAATATCCAGCCAATAGACAAGCATCGTTGATTCCCACTGAACATCCGGTGTGCCGGATGATTATTTTACCTGGTCAAGCGCCGCACAAAGTTGTTTGGCGGCGAGGATAATACGTGGGCTTGCGCGTTCAAACCAGTCGCTGTGTAACGCAATCAACGAAATGGTGAGCTGATGTTGCCAAAAGCGCTGCGCTTCGGCAATGCGGCTGGCGTCGCCGGTCACCACGATCGCCTGCGGCTGGCGGGCCAGCACCTGTTCGCGGCTCACTTGCGGCCAGGGAACACGGCTGGTGGCAAAGATATTCTCGCCGCCGCACAGCCTCAGCACCTGATCCTGAATCGAACCGGGACCACTGGTGAACAGCGGCGTGGATCCGAACTGCAGGAAGACGCGTTTCTTCGGCGCATTGGCATAGCGCGCTTTCAGCGCATCGTATTCCTGCTGCATCGCCTGTGCCGCCTGCTGCGCTTTTTCCGGCTGCGGGCTCCACTGCGCCAACTGACGCAGGGTGGCGATGATCTCTTCTATCGTCGAGGTCTGCACCCAGAGGACGTGAATACCCAGCGACTGCAGCTGGTTAACCTGGCGTTCGGCATTGCCCCCGCGCCAGGCCAGCACCACGTCTGGCTTTAGCGCCACGATGCGCTCCAGGTTCATCCCCTGCCAGCTGGCAACCTGTTCTATGGTTTTGGCCTGCGGAGGGTAATCGGAATAGCTGCTGACGCCGACCGGCGTGATCCCGGCGGCAAAGGCCAGTTCGGTATTGGCGGGGGAGAGGGTGACCACCCGCGGCGCGGCCAGTAGCCACGCCGGGGCGAGTAACAGCAGCGCGGCAAGCGCGAAGGATAGCGACTTAGCCACGTGCCAGGTTCTGTACCAGATTCTCCACCATCAGGGTGGACTGTCTGGCGGCGACCGCAAGGAACTCCTCAAAGCTGAGGTGGGACTGCTGGTCGGCCACGTCGGAGATGGCGCGAACCACCACGAAGGGAACTTTGAAGTTATGGCAGACGTGAGCGATGGCGGTCGCTTCCATTTCCACGGCAATTGCCTGCGGGAAATTATGGCGGATCTTCGCCAGTGCGACGGAGCCGTTAATGAAGGCATCGCCGCTGACGATCAGGCCGCGAACGGCATTGAGATCTAACGCTTTAATGCAGTCTTCGGCGGCGGCCACCAGCTTATCGTCCGCTTTAAAGCCCGCCGGGCAGCCAGGCAGCTGGCCATACTCATAACCGAAGGCGGTGACGTCGGCATCGTGGTAGCGCGCTTCATCGGAGACGACGATATCGCCGACCTTCAGCGTCGGCGCGAGGCCGCCGGCAGAACCGGTATTAATGATCACGTCAGGCTGGCAGCGCTCCAGCAGCAGGGTCGCGCCCGTCGCCGCCGCCACTTTCCCGATACCAGACTTCAGCAGAGCGACGTCAACGCCGTGAAGTTGGCCGGTATAGATTTCGCTGCCGCCAATGGTGATGGTCTGGCGGTTTTCGATTTTGTCGCGCAGGAGGGTAACTTCCTCTTCCATAGCGCCAATAATGCCAATTTTCATAGATTTACTCGCGATGTGTCAGGTTTAGTTGCATAGTCTATCATGCGCTTAAGGGGAAGCGTATTGCTCGCGCGGGAGAGGCTATGGCAAAGATTGATTTTCGCAACAAGATAAACTGGCATCGACGCTTCCGTTCGCCGCCGCGGGTGGAGACGGAGCGCGACATCCTGCGGATCTTCGAAAGCGATCGGGGACGGATCGTCAACTCGGCGGCCATCCGCCGCTTACAGCAAAAAACTCAGGTCTTCCCGCTGGAGCGCAACGCAGCGGTACGTACCCGCCTGACCCACTCGCTGGAGGTGCAGCAGGTGGGGCGCTATATCGCCAAAGAGGTGCTGAGCCGGCTGAAAGAGCAGAAGCTGCTGGAAGAGTATGGTCTTGAAGAGCTGACCGGGCCATTCGAGAGCGTGGTAGAGATGGCCTGCCTGATGCACGACATTGGCAACCCGCCGTTTGGCCACTTTGGCGAGGCAGCGATTAACGACTGGTTTCGCCAGCGCCTGGCCCCCGGCGATGCGCTCGGCCAGCCGTTGACCGACGATCGCTGCGAGGTGCAGGCGTTACGCCTGCATGAAGGGGAAACGGCGCTGAATGCGCTGCGGCGCAAAGTGCGCCAGGATCTCTGCAGCTTTGAGGGCAACGCGCAGGGGATTCGTCTGGTCCACACGCTGATGCGGATGAATCTGACCTGGGCGCAGGTGGGCTGTATCCTGAAATATACCCGACCGGCGTGGTGGTTCGAAGCGACGCCAGCCAGTCACAGTTATTTAATGAAGAAGCCTGGCTATTATTTAGCCGAAGAAGAGTATGTCGCGCGCCTGCGTAAAGAACTGGATCTGGCACCTTACAATCGATTCCCATTAACCTGGATTATGGAGGCCGCGGATGACATCTCATATTGCGTCGCGGATCTCGAGGACGCGGTTGAAAAACGTATTTTCAGCGCCGAGCAGCTTTATCAGCATCTTTACGATGCCTGGGGCAACCATGAAAAAGGATCGTTATTCTCTCAGGTGGTGGAAAATGCCTGGGAAAAATCGCGAGCTAATTACCTGCGACAGAGCGCGGAAGATCAGTTCTTTATGTATTTGCGGGTAAACACGCTGAATAAGCTGGTGCCCTACGCGGCGCGCCGATTTATTGATAACCTGCCGGCCATCTTCACTGGCGACTTTAATCATGCGCTGCTCGAGGACGATAGCGATTGCAGCCAGCTGCTGGAACTCTATAAAAATGTAGCGATGAAACAGGTCTTTAGCCATCCGGATGTCGAGCAGCTGGAATTGCAGGGCTACCGGGTGATTAGCGGCCTGCTGGATATCTATCAGCCGCTGCTGAAATTATCTCTGGAGGATTTCAGCGAATTAGTGGCGCAGGAGCGGGTACGGCGGTTACCCATTGCCTCCCGGCTGTATCAGAAACTTTCAACCCGTCACCGGCTGGCCTATGTTGAAGCAGTAAATAAGCTGGTGCGCACGGCGCCCGAATTTGCGCTGATGGAATACTATTATCGCTGCCGTCTGATCCAGGATTATATCAGCGGAATGACGGATTTGTATGCGTGGGATGAATATCGGCGATTGATGGCGGTGGAATAGGCTGGAGTTTTGTAAAGATGGACAATAAATTTTTACTTTTTCCAGAATCTTAATTCCGGAACTTAGCGCTATAAAATGACTCTGATAGTCACGTACACAGCAACTTTCGTTATCTGATATTGAGATTGAAACTGATGAAAAAAACCACGTTAGCAATGAGTGCACTGGCTCTGAGTTTAGGTCTGGCGTTGTCCCCGCTCTCTGCGAGCGCGGCAGAAACGGCATCTTCGGCGACTAATGCGCAGCAGATGCCAAGCCTGGCCCCGATGCTGGAGAAGGTGATGCCATCGGTGGTGAGCATTAACGTTGAAGGTAGCACCACCGTTAATACCCCACGGATGCCGCGTAACTTCCAGCAGTTCTTTGGCGATAACTCGCCGTTCTGCCAGGATGGTTCTCCTTTCCAAAGTTCACCGTTTTGCCAGGGCGGTGGACAGGGCGGTCAGCCTGACGGCGGCCAGCAGCAGAAATTTATGGCGCTGGGCTCCGGCGTCATCATTGATGCGGCCAAAGGGTATGTGGTGACCAACAACCACGTTGTGGACAACGCCACCACGATTAAGGTTCAACTGAGCGATGGCCGTAAGTTTGATGCTAAAGTCGTGGGCAAAGATCCGCGCTCCGATATCGCGCTGATTCAGATTCAGGATCCGAAAAACCTGACGGCGATTAAGCTGGCTGATTCTGACGCGCTGCGCGTTGGCGACTACACCGTGGCTATCGGTAACCCGTTCGGTCTGGGCGAAACCGTGACCTCCGGGATTGTCTCCGCGCTGGGCCGTAGCGGCCTGAACGTGGAAAACTACGAAAACTTTATCCAGACCGATGCTGCGATTAACCGCGGGAACTCCGGCGGTGCGCTGGTGAACCTCAACGGTGAGCTGATCGGTATTAACACTGCCATCCTGGCGCCGGACGGCGGCAACATCGGTATCGGTTTTGCTATCCCGAGCAACATGGTGAAAAACCTGACCGAGCAGATGGTGAAATATGGCCAGGTGAAACGCGGTGAGCTCGGCATCATGGGTACCGAACTGAACTCTGAACTGGCGAAAGCGATGAAAGTCGACGCCCAGCGCGGCGCCTTCGTCAGCCAGGTGATGCCAGGTTCGGCAGCGGCGAAAGCGGGTATTAAAGCCGGCGACGTGATCACTACCCTCAATGGCAAGGCGATCAGCAGCTTCGCCGCGCTGCGTGCTCAGGTCGGCACTATGCCTATCGGTAGCAAAGTTGAGCTTGGCCTGCTGCGCGACGGCAAACCGGTCACCGTTACCGTCGAACTGCAGCAGAGCAACCAGACCCAGGTTGATTCAAGCACCATCTTCAACGGGATTGAAGGGGCGGAAATGAGCAACAAGGGTCAGGACAAGGGCGTGGTGGTCAATAATGTGAAAGCCGGTACTCCGGCGGCGCAGATTGGCCTCAAGAAAGGCGATATTATTGTCGGGGCGAACCAGCAGCCGGTGAAAAATATCGCCGATCTGCGGAAAATCTTCGACGCCAAACCGTCAGTACTGGCGCTGAACATTCAGCGCGGCGACGCCTCTATCTACCTGCTGTTGCAGTAATCGTCAGCGCGAGCACCATAGCCCCTTCCCTCGTCGAGGGCAGGGGCTTTTTTTCGTTCTGTGACCGCTTCCACAACTCCACATATCTCGCCCCGCCTTCGGGCATATGCACAATGCAGCAGGGCGATGACTCTTTTATGCTGGTCCCCTGCATAGGGGAGGATTACATGGCTGGCTGGCATCTTGATACCAAAATGGCGCAGGATATTGTGGCGCGGACGATGCGCATCATCGATACCAACATCAACGTGATGGATGCCCGCGGGCGGATTATCGGCAGCGGCGATCGCGAAAGGATTGGTGAATTGCACGAAGGCGCGCTGCTGGTGCTCTCCCAGGGGCGGGTAGTGGATATCGACGACGCGGTCGCTAGCCATCTGCACGGAGTGCGCCAGGGGATCAACCTGCCGCTGCGTCTCGAAGGTGAAATCGTCGGGGTGATCGGCTTGACGGGCGAGCCTGAATCGTTACGAAAATATGGCGAGCTGGTGTGCATGACGGCAGAGATGATGCTGGAGCAGTCGCGACTGATGCATCTCCTGGCGCAGGACAGCCGACTGCGCGAAGAGCTGGTGATGAACCTGATTCAGGCGGAAGAGCATACCCCGGCGCTGAACGAATGGGCTCAGCGGTTAGGTATCGATCTTAATCAACCGCGGGTGGTGGCGATGATTGAGGTTGACAGCGGCCAGCTCGGTGTGGACAGTGCGATGGCTGAATTGCAGCAGTTGCAGAACGCGCTGACCACCCCCGATCGCAATAACCTGGTGGCCATTGTGTCACTCACGGAAATGGTGGTGCTGAAACCGGCGCTGAACAGCTTTGGTCGCTGGGATGCCGACGATCACGTCCGCCGCGTCGAGCAGCTTATCGCCAGGATGAAAGAGAATGGCCAGCTCCGCTTTCGCGTGGCGCTGGGCAACTTCTTCACCGGCCCCGGGAGCATCGCCCGTTCTTACCGTACCGCACGGACGACAATGATGGTGGGTAAGCAGCGGATGCCGGAGAGCCGCAGCTATTTCTATCAGGATCTGATGCTGCCGGTGCTGCTCGACAGCCTGCGCGGCGGCTGGCAGGCTAATGAACTGGCTCGTCCACTGGCGCGTCTGAAGGCAATGGATAACAACGGTTTGCTGCGACGTACGCTGCAGGCGTGGTTTCGCCATAACGTGCAGCCGCTGGCGACGTCAAAAGCGCTGTTTATTCATCGCAATACCCTGGAGTATCGGTTAAACCGTATCTCGGAACTGACCGGTCTGGATCTCGGCAGCTTTGACGATCGGCTGCTGCTCTATATTGCCCTGCAGCTGGATGAACAACGATAGGGTATTGAGATAAAAATGCCGGGAGGCGGTTTCGCCTTACCCGGCCTGGAGGATGCATGGCGTAAGCGGCAGATTATATCGTTTGCCCGGTCAGGCAGTGCGCCGCCGGGAACGCTGTTACTTACGGGTGAGCTTTTCCAGATCGGCTTCGATTTCGCTGATCTTGTTGGTGACCACACTTTCCAGATGGCGTAAGTCGTCGAGGATTTTACGCTTGAGATCGATTTCAGTGCGATCGCGCTGACAGATCTGATCCAGTTCATCGATGACGTAGCGCAGGTTCGGACTGATCTCCTGGACCTCTTTGTAGCCCTGGCCGACGCCGTCGGCGACGACGGTTTTGCGCTGACGCGGGTATTTGAACTTCACGCTCTTGGCGAAGAATTCGCCTTTGTCTTTCTGAAAATAGATTTTCAGGATGTCGTTGTTAGCTTCCTGCCGCAGGCTATAGCGATCGATTTCATCAGGGTTGGTAATGCCAAGACTTTTCAGATTATCGTACATAACGGTACCTTTGATAGCATCATAACCATTGAATAATTAACGAAAAAATCCATTTTCGCCAGCATCAAATATAAAAAAAGCGGGATATCTCCCGCTTTTTATTTGCTTTAGTCGATGGTGCGCAGCAGTTCGTTAATGCCGACTTTGCCGCGGGTTTTGGCATCGACTTTCTTAACGATTACCGCGCAGTACAGGCTGTATTTACCATCTTTCGACGGCAGGTTGCCTGACACGACCACCGAGCCAGCCGGTACGCGGCCGTAGAAGACTTCACCGGTTTCGCGATCGTAGATTTTGGTGCTCTGACCCAGGTAGACGCCCATGGAGATCACGGAGCCTTCTTCAACAATCACCCCTTCAACCACTTCAGAGCGCGCGCCGATAAAGCAGTTGTCTTCGATGATGGTCGGGTTCGCCTGCAGCGGCTCCAGTACGCCACCGATGCCGACACCGCCGGACAGGTGAACGTTTTTACCGATCTGCGCGCAGGAGCCGACGGTAGCCCAGGTGTCAACCATGGTGCCTTCGTCAACGTAGGCGCCGATGTTAACGTAGGACGGCATCAGCACGGTGTTGCGGGCGATGAATGCGCCCTGGCGCACCGCTGCCGGCGGCACCACGCGGAAACCTTCTTTCTGGAAACGCACTTCGTCGTAGTCAGCGAATTTCATCGGTACTTTATCGAAGTAGCGGCTTTCCGCACCATCGATAACCTGGTTATCGTTAATACGGAAAGAGAGCAGTACCGCTTTCTTCAGCCATTGATGCGTCACCCACTGACCATCGATCTTCTCAGCGACGCGCAGCGCGCCGGAATCCAGAAGGGCGATAACCTGGTTTACCGCTTCGCGGGTCACGGTATCCACATTGGCCGGCGTGATGTCGGCGCGACGCTCGAAGGCGGACTCAATAACGTTCTGTAACTGCTGCATTGTTTCTTTCCATTCACTAAAAAAAATACGTCACCCTTTATCGTTTGGATTGAGGGCCTCTGTCAACCGTTGTTGCACTTCTTGTTGTAGCTCATTATTAAGGCCACGCCGGTCGGCGGTGGCGATTATAAATAAATCTTCTACTCGCTCACCAATTGTCGTAATTCGCGCCCCGTGAAGCGAAATACCGAGGTCGGCGAACACCTGTCCGACGCGGGCGAGCAGCCCAGGCTGATCGAGCGCAATCAGCTCCAGAAACGATTTTCGGTCGGTGTGTGTTGGCAGGAAATTCACCTCGGTGACCACGGAGAAGTGACGCAGTTTCGCCGCCTGGCGACGCGGGGCCGGAGGCTCCCAGCTGCGCTGAGTTATCGTCTGTTCAAGACCGTGGCGAATCGCGTCGTGGCGATCAGCGGAAAGCGGGCTGCCGTCGGGTTCGAGGACAATAAAGGTATCCATCGCCATGCCGTCGCGGGTGGTGAAGATCTGCGCGTCGTGGACGCTGAGGTTGCGGCGGTCCAGCTCGCCGCACACCGCGGCAAACAGATAAGGGCGATCCGGGCTCCAGATAAAAATCTCCGTACCGCCGCGGGTGGCCTGCGAGCTCAGCAGGATCATCGGCTTATTCAGATCGTGGCGCAGCAGGTTGCGGGCGTGCCAGGCGAGCTGCGTCGGCGTATGCCGCACGAAATAGTTGGCGCGGCAGCGGTTCCAGATCTGATGCAGCGCCTCTTCATTAATATTATCCATCCGCAGCAGGGCCAGCGCCTGCAGCTGATGATGACGCACCCGTTCGCGCATATCCGGGGTGCTTTGCATGCCCCGACGCAGCTGTTTCTCGGTTGCGAAATAGAGTTCGCGCAGCAGGCTCTGCTTCCAGCTGTTCCACAGCGTTTCGTTGGTGGCGCAGATATCGGCGACGGTCAGGCACACCAGATAGCGCAGGCGATTTTCCGTTTGCACTTCCTCGGCGAACTGCTTAATCACCTCCGGATCCTGAATGTCGCGCCGTTGGGCGGTGACCGACATCAGCAGATGGTGACGCACCAGCCAGGCGACCAGCTGCGTTTCGCGGGAGTTCAGCCCATGTAGCTCGGCAAACTTCAGCACATCCTGCGCGCCGAGGATCGAGTGGTCGCCGCCGCGCCCTTTTGCGATGTCGTGGAACAGGGCGGCGATTAAAATCAGCTCCGGGTGCGTTAAGCGCGGCCATAGCTCCACGCACAGCGGGTGGCGGCTGCGGGTCTCTTCTTTGGCAAAGCTCTCCAGCTTCAGCATCACGCGGATGGTGTGTTCATCGACGGTGTAGGCGTGAAACAGGTCGAACTGCATCTGGCCGACGATATGTGACCACTGCGGCATATAGGCCCACAGCACGCTGTGGCGATGCATCGGCAGCAGTCCGCGGCTTACCGCCCCCTGATGGCGCAGCATGCTGAGAAAGAGCGTACGCGCCTCCGGGATATAGCACAGCGGCTGGGTCAGATGGCGCCGGGCATGGCGCAGATGGCGCAACGTCGTGGAGTAGATGCCGGTGATGGTGCTGTTGCGTACCATCATATAAAACATGCGCAGAATGGCCTGCGGTTCGCGAATAAACAGCGTGTCGTCACGCAGATCAATAAGGGTGCCGCGCAGCTGGAAGTCATCATCAATAGGCCGCGGTTTTTCATCCTCGGTCAGGGCGAGAATGGCCTCTTCAAACAGCTGAAGCAGCATCTGGTTCAGCTCGCTCACCCGGCGGGTGACGCGGAAGAAGTCCTTCATCATATGCTCAATCGGCTGGTTGCCGTCGCCTTCGTAGCCGAGCCGGCGGGCGACGCTGAGCTGACGGTCGAAAAGCAGGCGGTTGTCATAGCGCGTGAGCTCGAGATGCAGCGCGAAACGGATGCGCCACAGCTGGTGCAGGCACTCGTTGAGCTCATTGCGCTCGGCTTCGGTCAGAAAGCCGAAGCCGACCATCTCATCCATTGAGGTGGCGCCAAAATGGCGGCGAGCTACCCACTGTAGCGTATGGATGTCGCGCAGGCCGCCGGGGCTGCTTTTCACGTCCGGCTCCAGGTTATAGCTGGTGCCGTGATAGCGTTGATGACGGACGTTCTGTTCTTCGACCTTGGCGGCGAAGAACTTTTCCGATGGCCAGAAGCCGTCGCTAAAAATATGTTTTTGTAGCTCAAGGAACAGCGCGACGTCGCCGATCAGCAGGCGCGATTCAATCAAGTTAGTGGCGACGGTGAGATCCGAGAGGCCTTCGAGCAGACACTCTTCGAGGGTACGTACGCTGTGGCCCACCTCCAGCTTGACGTCCCACAGCAGCGTCAGCAGTTCGCCGACCTTTTGCGCCTGGTCGTCCGGCAGCTTTTTGCGGCTGAGGATCAGCAGGTCGACGTCAGAGAGCGGATGCAGCTCGCCGCGGCCATAGCCGCCGACGGCGACCAGCGCCAGATCGCAGACGGATTCAAAGCCGCAGGCGATCCACAACCGCTGCAGCAGCTGGTCGATAAATTCGGTGCGCGCCGCAATGAGCTGCTCCGCGGCGATGCCGGAGTCAAACGCCTCGCCCAGCCAGTGCTGGAAGGTATCGATGTGCGCCTTAATTGCAGCACAGTTCAGATCGCCCTGCGGCCAGCTCACCGGATGTTCCGGCGGGACGGGCAGAAGAGGGGAGGCTGTGTCAGGTAATGAGTTGCTCATCGCGTCACCATAAGAAAAAACTATCTAATAAAAAAGCCGGCGGGCGCCGGCTTTTCATCATTCATCGTGCGAGATTATCGCCGGGATGGTGTCATCCTTGCGTAGCGTCAGAATTTCGCAGCCGTTGTCTGTCACCACAATAGTATGCTCGTACTGCGCAGACAAGCTCCGGTCTTTAGTTTTCACCGTCCAGCCGTCTTTCATGCTGCGGATCTCTTTTTTACCGGCGTTGACCATCGGCTCGATGGTGAAGGTCATGCCGGGTTTAAGCACAACGTTGGTTTCTGGTGAGTCGTAGTGCAGCACCTGCGGCTCTTCATGGAAGCCGCGGCCGATACCGTGGCCACAGTATTCGCGCACCACGGAAAAACCTTCGGCTTCAACGTATTTCTGGATCGCCGCGCCGATGGTGCGCAGGTTGATCCCCGGCTTCACCATTTTCAGCGCCAGATACAGGCTTTCCTGAGTGATGCGGCACAGGCGCTCACCGAGAATCGTCGGTTTACCGACGATAAACATTTTGGAGGTGTCGCCATGGAAATCATCTTTAATGACCGTCACGTCGATGTTAACGATATCGCCATCTTTCAGCAGTTTGCCGTCGTCAGGAATACCGTGGCAGACCACTTCGTTGACGGAAATGCAGACGGATTTCGGATAGCCGTGATAGCCGAGGCAGGCGGAAATGGCCTTCTGCTCGTTAACGATATAGTCGTTACAGATGCGGTCCAGTTCGCCGGTGCTGACGCCCGGTTTAACCCAGGGTTCGATCATTTCCAGCACTTCAGCGGCCAGGCGGCCGGCAACGCGCATTTTTTCAATGTCTTCAGATGTCTTGATAGAGATAGCCATGGAGTATGTCCAGCAGTGTCGATATTTTCGACAATAATAGAGTAAGTCCTGCCAATGGTAACAGTCCGGGCAGGCTGGTGCCAAATTGAGAATCATTAACAGCACGTGACGTCAACAAGAGTTGGTGTCTGGATTGATTTTGTGGTATAAAGCGCGCCGGACTTCCGTTCCATCTCAGATACACAAGGATGGACGTAAGCGACATACTCATATTGTGTAAATAACACACACGTATCGGCACATATTCCGGGGTGCCCTTCGGGGTCGGTAATATGGGATACGTGGAGGCATAACCCCAATTTAATCTATAGAGGTTTTAAACATGGCAACTGTTTCCATGCGCGACATGCTCAAGGCTGGTGTTCACTTTGGTCACCAGACCCGTTACTGGAACCCGAAAATGAAGCCTTTCATCTTCGGCGCGCGTAACAAAGTTCACATCATCAACCTTGAGAAAACGGTACCGATGTTCAACGAAGCTCTGGCTGAGCTGAACAAAATCTCTGCCCGTAAAGGCAAGATCCTGTTCGTTGGTACTAAGCGCGCTGCAAGCGAAGCGGTAAAAGAAGCTGCTAACAGCTGCGACCAGTTCTTCGTGAACCATCGCTGGCTGGGCGGTATGCTGACTAACTGGAAAACCGTTCGTCAGTCCATCAAACGTCTGAAAGACCTGGAAACTCAGTCCCAGGACGGTACTTTCGAGAAGCTGACCAAGAAAGAAGCGCTGATGCGCACTCGTGAGCTGGACAAGCTGGAAAACAGCCTGGGCGGTATCAAAGACATGGGCGGCCTGCCGGACGCACTGTTCGTTATCGACGCTGACCACGAGCACATCGCTATCAAAGAAGCAAACAACCTGGGTATCCCGGTATTTGCTATCGTTGATACCAACTCTGATCCGGACGGCGTAGACTTCGTTATCCCGGGTAACGACGATGCAATCCGCGCAGTGACCCTGTACCTGGGCGCTGTTGCTGCTACCGTTCGTGAAGGTCGCTCTCAGGACCTGGCTTCTCAGGCGGAAGAAAGCTTCGTAGAAGCTGAATAATAAGGTTTAAGCCCTTATTAGTACCGTGTATGAATAGGGGCCCATTACAGGCCCCTTTTTTCAATTTACGCTGTTTGGCCGCTGGCCGGGCAGTATCCACATCTCCCGAGGATTTTAGAATGGCTGAAATTACCGCTTCCCTGGTAAAAGAGCTGCGCGAACGTACTGGCGCAGGCATGATGGATTGCAAAAAAGCGCTGACTGAAGCGAATGGCGACATCGAGCTGGCAATCGAAAACATGCGTAAATCCGGCGCGATCAAAGCGGCGAAGAAAGCAGGCAACGTGGCTGCTGACGGCGTGATCAAAACCAAAATCGAAGGCAACTACGGTTACATTCTGGAAGTTAACTGCCAGACTGACTTCGTTGCTAAAGATGGTGGTTTCCAGGCATTTGCTGACAAAGTACTGGACGCAGCTGTTGCTGGTAAAATCTCCGACGTTGAAGTTCTGAAAGCGCAGTTCGAAGAAGAACGTGTTGCGCTGGTTGCTAAAATCGGTGAGAACATCAACATCCGTCGTATCGCTGTTCTGGAAGGCGACGTTCTGGGTAGCTACCAGCACGGTGCGCGCATCGGCGTTCTGGTTGCCGCTAAAGGCGCTGACGAAGAGCTGGTTAAGCAGCTGGCAATGCACGTTGCAGCAAGCAAGCCGGAATTCGTTAAGCCGGAAGACGTGTCTGCTGAAGTCGTAGAAAAAGAGTACCAGGTTCAGCTGGACATCGCGATGCAGTCTGGTAAGCCGAAAGAAATCGCAGAGAAAATGGTTGAAGGCCGCATGAAGAAATTCACCGGCGAAGTTTCTCTGACGGGTCAGCCTTTCGTTATGGAGCCGAGCAAATCTGTTGGTCAGCTGCTGAAAGAGCATAATGCTGACGTGACTGGCTTCATCCGCTTTGAAGTGGGCGAAGGCATCGAGAAAGTTGAGACTGACTTTGCAGCAGAAGTTGCTGCGATGTCCAAGCAGTCTTAATTTTTACAAGGAGCCGCCTGAGGGCGGCTTCTTTTTGCGCCCATTTTGTAAATTCAGCCAACTGCGTATAGTGACCGCGCTGAAATGCGACATACAATGTCGCCAGAATTCTCATATCTCATTCGTTGACAGTCTCAGGAAAGAAACATGGCTACCAATGCAAAACCCGTCTACAAACGTATTCTGCTGAAATTAAGTGGCGAAGCGCTGCAGGGCTCAGAAGGCTTCGGTATTGATGCAAGCATACTTGACCGCATGGCTCAGGAGATCAAAGAGCTGGTTGAGCTGGGTATTCAGGTTGGCGTAGTAATTGGTGGCGGTAACCTGTTCCGTGGTGCTGGTCTGGCGAAAGCGGGTATGAACCGCGTTGTGGGCGACCACATGGGCATGCTGGCAACGGTCATGAACGGCCTCGCAATGCGTGATGCGCTCCACCGCGCCTATGTGAACGCTCGTCTGATGTCCGCCATCCCGCTGAACGGCGTGTGCGACAACTACAGCTGGGCAGAGGCGATCAGCCTGCTGCGCAACAACCGCGTGGTGATCCTCTCCGCGGGTACCGGCAACCCGTTCTTTACCACCGATTCCGCAGCCTGCCTGCGTGGTATTGAAATTGAAGCCGACGTGGTGCTGAAAGCGACCAAGGTTGACGGTGTGTTTACCGCGGATCCGGCAAAAGATCCTTCTGCCACCATGTACGATCAGCTGACCTACAGCGAAGTGCTGGATAAAGAGCTGAAAGTCATGGATCTGGCGGCCTTCACCCTGGCGCGTGACCACAAATTGCCGATTCGCGTCTTCAACATGAACAAACCTGGCGCCCTGCGTCGCGTGGTCATGGGCGAAAAAGAAGGCACATTGATCACGGAATAATTCCCGTCAGCGCCAAATCCGGGTAATATTCCGCTTTACTTTCGCGGGGATATTGCCCGGTGATTTTCATTAAATCTGACTATACTTAGCTCATTTTCCGACGGGTGTCCCGTCTGGTCTGACTGAGACAAGCTTTCAAGGATTCGTAACGTGATTAGCGATATCAGAAAAGATGCTGAAATCCGCATGGAAAAATGCGTTGAAGCATTCAAAAACCAAATCAGCAAAATTCGCACGGGTCGTGCTTCTCCGAGCCTGCTGGACGGGATTATTGTTGAATACTACGGTACCCCGACCCCGCTGCGCCAGCTGGCCAGCGTTACGGTAGAAGACTCCCGTACGCTGAAAATCAACGTCTTTGACCGCTCCATGAGCCCGGCCGTTGAAAAAGCAATCATGGCGTCCGACCTCGGTTTGAACCCAAGCTCTGCCGGCAGCGATATTCGTGTTCCGCTGCCGCCGCTGACCGAAGAACGTCGTAAAGATCTGACCAAGATCGTGCGTGGCGAAGCGGAGCAGGCGCGTGTCGCCGTGCGTAACGTTCGCCGTGATGCGAACGACAAAGTTAAAGCTCTGCTCAAAGAGAAAGAGATCAGCGAAGATGACGATCGCCGTTCTCAGGACGACGTGCAGAAAATGACTGACGCCGCCATCAAGAAAGTTGACGCGGCGCTGGCAGATAAAGAAGCGGAACTGATGCAGTTCTGATGCTCTGCTGTTGCTCGGGCCGACACTTCCTGGCCTGAGTAAAATCTGAAACGCCGTACAGAAGACTGTACGCTCAATTCTCGGGATTGCGTTGAGACGGCTGGCCTTGTAGCCTTTAGCGCTAAGTTGAAGGCCTGATGCCGCCGTCTTATCCCCGATAGTTGTCGCGTAGGGGCTTGCTGGCGGCGTTTTGCTTTTTATTCTGTTTCCTTTCTTCTGGACGTCTCATGAAGCAATTAACCGTTCTCGGTTCGACCGGATCCATTGGCTGTAGCACGCTGGACGTGGTACGCCATAACCCTGGTTGCTTTTCCGTCGCCGCGCTGGTCGCGGGGAAAAACGTTGACCGCATGGTTGAACAATGCCTGGAATTTACCCCTCGCTTCGCGGTGATGGATGATGCGCAAAGCGCTGAGCGGTTGCGCACCCGTCTGCATGAGCATGGCTGCCGTACCGAGGTGTTGAGCGGCCAGCAGGCGGCAGCTGAGGTCGCGGCGCTGGATGAAGTCGATCAGGTGATGGCGGCTATCGTCGGCGCGGCGGGACTGGTGCCGACGCTGGCGGCGATCCGCGCCGGGAAAACGGTGTTGTTGGCGAATAAAGAATCGCTGGTGACCTGCGGTCGCTTGTTCATGGAGGCCGTTCAGCGGTCGGGGGCGCGATTGCTGCCGGTCGATAGCGAACATAACGCTATTTTTCAGAGTATGCCGGAGACAATTCAACAGCATCTGGGATACGCTGACCTCACCCAGAATGGCGTTTCGTCGATTCTGTTGACCGGTTCAGGAGGCCCTTTCCGCGAGACGGACGTGGCTGAACTGTCGGCGATGACCCCGGATCAGGCCTGCCGCCATCCAAACTGGTCAATGGGACGTAAGATCTCCGTCGACTCAGCCACGATGATGAACAAAGGTCTGGAGTATATTGAAGCGCGCTGGCTGTTCAATGCCTCGGCGCAGCAGATGGAAGTGCTGATCCACCCGCAGTCGGTGATCCACTCGATGGTTCGCTATCAGGACGGCAGCGTGCTGGCCCAGCTTGGGGAGCCGGATATGCGCACGCCGATTGCCCATACCATGGGCTGGCCACAGCGCCTGACCTCCGGGGCCAAACCGCTGGACTTCTGCCAGCTGAGCAACCTGAGCTTCTCAGCGCCGGACTACACTCGGTATCCTTGCCTGAAGCTGGCGATGGACGCGTTTGATGTCGGCCAGGCGGCCACTACGGCGCTGAATGCGGCCAATGAAGAGTCGGTTGCCGCGTTTCTGCATGGCGATATCCGCTTTACCGATATTGCGGCGGTGAATCTGGCGGTGCTGGATAAGATGAACCTGCAGGAGCCGCAAAGCATTGATGACGTTCTGGTTATCGACGCTGACGCTCGTGCGGTAGCTCACCAGCAGCTGAAGCGTTTGGGCGCGCAGGCGTAACGCGGTGGTATTTGTGGGCGAAAGGCTTCGGTGATATAGTCTGCGCCACCCGATCGTTGCATTTTGTTGTTAAAGATTACGGTGGCCGTGGCAAAACACGGCTTTTTTGCGTAAAGCTTTTGGTTGTTCTCTGCGATTGGCTGCAGCCCCGGCATCGGATAAAAATGCGTATCCAGCGCGGCCCGGTGGCCTCTGTTTGGTGGCTAGTTAATCCTTATTATGGACTTAAAACGCGTGATGTTGTCTGCTAATCAAACTGTCAGCGAAATATCGCCAACACATGGCTGCCGTCATGTCGCCATTATTATGGATGGCAACGGCCGTTGGGCGAAACGGCAAGGTAAAATTCGCGCTTTCGGGCACAAGGCCGGTGCGAAATCCGTGCGTCGTGCGGTCTCCTTTGCGGCGAATAATGGAATTGAGGCGTTAACGTTATACGCGTTCAGCAGCGAAAACTGGAATCGTCCGGCTCAGGAAGTCAGCGCGCTGATGGAACTGTTCGTCTGGGCGCTGGATAGCGAAGTCAAAAGTCTGCACCGACACAATGTGCGTTTGCGGGTGATTGGCGACACCACGCGCTTCAATGCACGCCTGCAGGAACGCATCCGCAAAGCGGAAGCGTTGACCGCAAACAATACCGGCTTAACGCTGAACATTGCGGCAAATTACGGTGGTCGCTGGGATATTACCCAGGGCGTTCGTCTGCTGGCCAAACAAGTGCAGGACGGGACGCTGCTGCCTGAAGAGATCACGGAAGAGATGCTGAGTCAGCAGGTCTGCATGCATGAACTGGCTCCCGTTGATTTAGTTATTAGGACCGGGGGAGAGCACCGAATAAGTAACTTTTTGATTTGGCAAATTGCCTATGCCGAACTTTACTTTACGGATGTTCTTTGGCCCGATTTTGCTGAACAGGACTTTGAAGGTGCACTCCATGCCTTTGTTAATCGAGAGCGTCGTTTCGGCGGCACTGAGCCGGGTGGCAGTCATGCCTGATGGGGGTCACTTTTGCTGAAGTATCGCCTGATATCTGCTTTCGTCTTAATTCCCGTCGTCATTGCGGCGCTGTTCTTATTGCCGCCGATGGGGTTTGCTATCGTGACCCTCGTGGTCTGTATGCTCGCCGCGTGGGAGTGGGGGCAACTGAGCGGTTTCAACTCAACGTCGCAGCGGGTCTGGCTGGCGGTGCTGTGCGGCCTTCTGCTGGCTGCCATGCTTTTTCTGCTGCCTGAATACCATTATGACGTTCATCAACCGATGGTCGAAGGTTCACTATGGGCCTCGTTCGCCTGGTGGATCGTCGCCCTGTTACTGGTGTTATCGTACCCGGCGTCGGCGGCATTCTGGCGCCATTCCAAAGTGCTGCGCCTTATCTTCGGCATATTGACCATCGTCCCGTTTTTCTGGGGCATGTTGGCGCTGCGCGCCTGGCACTATACCGATAATCACTATAGCGGCGCGGTGTGGCTGCTGTACGTCATGATCCTGGTCTGGGGTGCCGACTCGGGCGCCTACATGTTTGGCAAAATGTTCGGCAAGCATAAGCTGGCGCCGAAGGTTTCACCGGGAAAAACCTGGCAGGGTTTTTTTGGCGGTTTGCTGACGGCGGCCGTGATCTCCTGGGCTTACGGGGTGTGGGCGCATCTTGACGTCACGCCGACGGTGCTACTGGTCTGTTCCGTGGTGGCGGCCCTGGCTTCCGTGCTGGGCGACCTGACGGAAAGTATGTTTAAGCGCGAGGCCGGCATTAAGGATAGCGGGCACTTGATTCCCGGACACGGCGGTATTCTCGATCGTATCGACAGCCTGACGGCGGCGGTACCGGTCTTCGCCTGTTTGCTACTGTTGGTCTTCAGGACGATTTGACGGAAGGTTATATGCTGAGCGTGCTCTGGAATCTGGCAGCTTTTATCATTGCGCTTGGCGTACTGATTACGGTGCATGAGTTTGGCCATTTTTGGGTGGCGCGCCGCTGCGGCATCCGGGTTGAGCGTTTTTCTATTGGCTTTGGCAAAGCGCTGTGGCGGCGGATGGATAAGCAGGGCACGGAGTTCGTCATTGCTTTGATCCCGCTGGGCGGCTACGTCAAGATGCTGGACGAGCGCGTCGAGGCGGTAGCGCCGGAGATGCGCCACTACGCTTTCAACAATAAAACCGTCGGCCAGCGTGCGGCGGTGATTGCCGCAGGCCCCATCGCTAACTTCCTTTTCGCAATCTTTGCCTACTGGCTGGTCTTTATCATCGGCGTTCCCGGCGTGCGGCCGGTGGTGGGTGAAATAACGCCCAATTCGGTTGCCGCGCAAGCACAAATTGCAAAAGGAACGGAACTTAAAGCGATAGATGGTATCGAAACGCCTGATTGGGATGCGGTGCGTATGCAGCTGGTGGCCAAAATCGGCAACTCGCAAACAATACTTACCGTCGCCCCTTTCGGGACCAATCAGCGCCAGGATAAAATCGTCGATCTGCGGCACTGGGCGTTTGAGCCAGACAAGCAAGATCCCGTGACCTCGCTGGGGATCCAGCCGCGCAGCGCGCAGATTGATACGGTGCTGGCGGAAGTCCAGGCGGGCTCGGCGGCCCAGAAAGCGGGTTTGCAAGCGGGCGACCGGATCGTTAAAGTCGATGGTCAACCGTTAACGCAGTGGATGACGTTTGTTAATCTGGTGCGAGATAATCCGGGCAAAGCGCTGGCGCTGGAGATTGAACGGCAGGGGAGTGCGCTGCCGTTAACCCTGACGCCGGATGCGAAAACGGTAAAAGGTAAGGCAGAAGGGTTCGCAGGGGTGGTGCCAAAGGTCATCCCGCTACCTGAGGAATACAAGACAGTACGTCAGTACGGACCGTTTGCCGCCATCGCTGAAGCCACGGATAAAACCTGGCAGCTGATGTCACTGACGGTCAGGATGCTGGGTAAATTGATAACCGGTGATGTCAAACTGAACAACCTCAGTGGGCCGATCTCTATCGCTCAGGGGGCTGGAATGTCAGCGGAGTTTGGGTTGATTTATTATCTGATGTTCCTTGCGCTGATTAGCGTGAACCTCGGAATCATCAACCTGTTCCCACTGCCCGTACTGGATGGGGGACATCTGCTGTTTTTAGCGATCGAAAAGCTGAAGGGCGGGCCGGTATCCGAGCGAGTTCAAGACTTTAGTTATCGCATTGGCTCAATACTGCTGGTGCTGTTAATGGGGCTTGCACTTTTCAATGATTTCTCTCGGTTATAAGAGAGTTTGTTAGGAAGAACGCATAATAACGATGGCGATGAAAAAGTTGCTCATAGCGTCGCTGCTGTTTAGCAGCGCGACTGTATACGGTGCTGAAGGGTTCGTGGTGAAGGACATTCATTTCGAAGGCTTGCAGCGTGTCGCTGTTGGTGCGGCCCTCCTCAGTATGCCAGTGCGTCCTGGCGATACGGTGACCGACGATGATATCAGTAACACTATTCGCGCGCTGTTTGCCACTGGCAACTTCGAGGACGTCCGCGTCCTGCGCGACGGTGATACCCTGCTGGTGCAGGTGAAAGAGCGTCCGACGATCGCCAGCATCACCTTCTCCGGCAACAAGTCGGTGAAAGATGACATGCTCAAGCAGAACCTTGAGGCTTCTGGTGTTCGGGTGGGCGAGTCGCTTGACCGCACGACCATCGCGGATATCGAGAAGGGTCTTGAGGATTTCTACTACAGCGTCGGTAAATACAGCGCCAGCGTCAAAGCGGTTGTGACGCCGCTGCCGCGTAACCGTGTCGATCTGAAGCTGGTCTTCCAGGAAGGCGTCTCCGCAAAAATTCAGCAGATCAATATCGTCGGCAACCATGCGTTTTCGACCGATGAACTGATCTCCCACTTCCAGCTGCGCGATGAGGTACCGTGGTGGAACGTGGTCGGCGACCGTAAATACCAGAAGCAGAAGCTGGCGGGCGACCTTGAAACCCTGCGCAGCTACTATCTGGATCGCGGTTATGCCCGTTTCAACATCGATTCTACTCAGGTTAGCCTGACGCCGGACAAGAAAGGGATCTACATTACCGTCAACATCACCGAAGGCGATCAGTACAAGCTTTCCGGGGTGCAGGTAACGGGCGATCTCGCGGGCCATTCGGCCGAAATCGAAGCGCTGACCAAAGTCGAGCCGGGCGAACTGTACAACGGCGCGAAAGTAACCAAGATGGAAAACGACATCAAGAAACTGTTGGGTCGTTATGGTTACGCCTACCCGCGCGTTCAGTCGCAGCCGGAAATCAACGACAGCGATAAGACCGTCAAACTGCACGTCAACGTCGATGCGGGTAACCGCTATTACGTGCGTAAAATTCGCTTCGAAGGCAACGACACCTCCAAAGATGCCGTACTGCGCCGCGAAATGCGCCAGATGGAAGGCGCATGGCTGGGGAGCGATCTCGTCGATCAGGGTAAAGACCGTCTCAACCGTTTAGGCTTCTTCGAAACGGTGGATACCGATACCCAGCGCGTGCCGGGCAGCCCGGACCAGGTCGACGTTGTCTACAAGGTGAAAGAGCGTAATACCGGTAGCTTCAACTTCGGCATCGGCTACGGTACCGAAAGCGGCGTCAGCTTCCAGGCGGGCGTCCAGCAGGATAACTGGTTAGGTACGGGTTATGCTGTCGGGATCAACGGCACCAAAAATGACTACCAGACCTATACCGAACTGTCGGTGACCAACCCGTACTTCACCGTAGACGGTGTGAGCCTCGGCGGTCGTATCTTCTATAATGACTTTGATGCGAACGATGCGGATCTGTCTGACTATACCAACAAAAGCTATGGTACAGACGTCACGCTGGGCTTCCCGGTCAACGAATACAATACGCTGCGCGCCGGTGTCGGTTATGTCCATAACTCCCTGTCCAATATGCAGCCGCAGGTGGCGATGTGGCGTTACCTGAACTCGATGGGCCAGTATCCGGACAACACCAACGACCGGAACTCGTTCAGTGCGAATGACTTCACCTTCAACTACGGTTGGACCTATAACAAGCTTGACCGCGGCTTCTTCCCAACGGAAGGTTCGCGCGTCAACCTGAACGGTAAGGTGACCATTCCGGGCTCAGACAACGAATACTACAAAGCGACGCTGGATACGGCGACCTACGTGCCGATCGACAACGATCACCAGTGGGTAGTGCTGGGGCGTACCCGCTTTGGCTATGGCGATGGTATCGGCGGCAAAGAGATGCCGTTCTATGAGAACTTCTATGCCGGTGGTTCCAGCACCGTGCGTGGTTTCCAGTCGAACACCATCGGTCCGAAGGCGGTATACTTCCCGTCGAGCAGCCGTCATGATGGCGATAGCGGTTATACCAATGACTGTAAGAGCACCGAATCCGCACCGTGTAAATCTGATGATGCGGTGGGCGGTAACGCGATGGCGGTGGCCAGCCTGGAGCTGATTACCCCGACACCGTTTATTAGTGACAAATATGCGAACTCGGTCCGTACTTCCTTCTTCTGGGATATGGGTACCGTATGGGATACTCACTGGGATTCGAACGCCTATGGCGGCTATCCGGATTACAGTGATCCGAGCAACATCCGTATGTCTGCGGGTATTGCCGTGCAGTGGATGTCGCCGTTGGGGCCGTTGGTCTTCTCCTACGCCCAACCGTTCAAAAAGTACGATGGAGACAAAGCCGAACAGTTCCAGTTTAACATTGGTAAAACCTGGTAATTGTAGGTGGCAACGGAATGCAAGTGCAGTATAGCGCTGACTGTAGGCGATAACGCGTTTATCGCCTCGCCACGCAAATAACGGTACCCCTGGGTACTCATGGGATGGTAAGGAGTTTATTGTGAAAAAGTGGTTATTAGCTGCAGGTCTGGGTTTGGCAATGGTTACTTCCGCTCAGGCGGCAGATAAAATTGCCCTGGTGAACATGAACAGCCTGTTCCAACAGGTTGCCCAGAAAACTGGCGTTTCCAACACGCTGGAAAACGAGTTCAAAGGCCGCGCTAGCGAACTGCAGCGTATGGAAGGCGACCTGCAGTCTAAAATGCAGCGTCTGCAGTCCATGAAGCCGGGCGCCGATCGTACCAAACTGGAAAAAGACGTGATGGCTCAGCGCCAGAGCTTCTCCCAGAAAGCGCAGGCATTTGAGCAAGATCGCGCACGTCGTTCTAACGAAGAGCGTGGCAAACTGGTTACCCGCATCCAGACTGCTGTACAGAGCGTAGCGAAAGATCAGAGCATCGATCTGGTGGTTGACGCAAATGCCGTTGCATACAACAGCGGCGATGTAAAAGACATCACCGCTGATGTGCTGAAACAGGTTAAATAAGTAATGCCTTCAATTCGACTGGCTGATCTCGCGCAGCAGTTGGATGCAGAATTACACGGTGATGGCGATATCGTCATCACCGGCGTTGCGTCCATGCAGAGCGCGAAAACGGGCCAAATCACTTTCATGGTCAACCCTAAGTACCGTGAACACCTGGCCGCTTGTCAGGCTTCTGCCGTTGTCATGACGCAGGATGATTTGCCTTTTGCCCATAGCGCCGCGCTGGTAGTGCGTAATCCCTACCTGACCTACGCGCGCATGGCTCAAATTCTTGATACCACGCCGCAGCCGGCACAGGATATCGCGCCGAGCGCGGTTATCGATCCGTCGGCGAAGCTGGGTAACAACGTGGCGATCGGTGCTAACGCCGTTATCGAATCCGGTGTTGTGCTGGGCGATAACGTGGTGATCGGCGCAGGCTGCTTCGTTGGGAAAAATACGAAAATTGGTGCCGGCTCGCGTTTGTGGGCCAATGTGACCATTTACCATGAGATTGAGATCGGCGAGAATTGCCTGATCCAGTCCAGCACGGTGATCGGCGCGGATGGCTTCGGCTACGCTAACGATCGTGGCAACTGGGTAAAGATCCCGCAGCTTGGTCGCGTTATTATTGGCGATCGCGTGGAGATCGGCGCCTGTACCACTATCGATCGCGGCGCGCTGGATGACACCCTTATCGGTAATGGCGTCATTATCGATAATCAGTGTCAGATTGCGCATAACGTGGTGATTGGCGACAATACCGCGGTTGCCGGCGGTGTTATCATGGCCGGAAGCCTGAAAATTGGCCGCTACTGCATGATTGGCGGCGCCAGCGTGATTAATGGCCATATGGAAATCTGCGATAAAGTCACCGTCACGGGGATGGGGATGGTTATGCGTCCTATTTCTGAACCTGGCGTATACTCCTCCGGTATTCCGCTGCAGCCGAACAAGGCGTGGCGTAAAACTGCGGCGCTGGTGATGAATATTGACGAGATGAGCAAGCGCCTGAAAGCGATTGAGCGCAAGGTTAATCAACAAGACTAATTCATCATTTGGTCACATGACATTTCCGGCCTGTTGCATTCGCTAAAAGATTGCCGCAGGCCGTGTTATTATTGCCTTTTAGTACATTTAGACAGGAAGAGTATTTTGACTACTGACACTCATACTCTGCACATTGAAGAGATTCTGGAACTTCTGCCTCACCGTTACCCGTTCCTGCTGGTAGACCGCGTGCTGGATTTTGAAGAAGGTCGTTTTCTGCGCGCAGTAAAAAATGTTTCTGTAAACGAGCCGTTTTTCCAGGGTCACTTCCCTGGTAAGCCGATTTTGCCGGGCGTGCTGATTCTGGAAGCGATGGCGCAGGCCACCGGGATTCTGGCATTTAAAAGCGTCGGGAAACTGGAGCCAGGCGAGCTGTACTATTTCGCGGGCATCGACGAAGCGCGCTTCAAACGTCCGGTAGTACCAGGCGATCAGATGATTATGGAAGTCACTTTCGAGAAAACCCGTCGTGGCCTGACCCGCTTTAAGGGCGTCGCGATGGTTGACGGTAAAGTGGTTTGCGAAGCGACGATGATGTGTGCGCGTAGCCGGGAGGCCTGATACGTGATTGATAAAACCGCTTTTGTTCATCCTACCGCCATTGTAGAAGAAGGCGCCGTCATTGGCGCTAACGTTCACATTGGTCCGTTTTGTATTGTTGGCGCTAACGTCGAAATTGGCGAAGGCACCGTACTGAAGTCTCATGTCGTCGTTAACGGCCACACCAAAATCGGCCGTGACAATGAGATCTATCAGTTCGCTTCCATCGGCGAAGTTAACCAGGATCTGAAATATGCTGGCGAACCGACCCGGGTGGAAATTGGCGATCGCAACCGCATCCGCGAAAGCGTCACCATTCATCGCGGCACAGTACAGGGCGGTGGATTAACAAAGGTGGGCAACGATAACCTGCTGATGATCAACGCCCACGTGGCGCACGATTGTACGCTTGGCGATCGCTGCATTCTGGCCAATAACGCAACCTTGGCCGGTCACGTATCTCTGGATGATTTCGTCATCATCGGCGGCATGACTGCAGTACACCAGTTCTGCATCATCGGCGCACACGTCATGGTTGGCGGTTGCTCCGGCGTGGCGCAGGACGTTCCGCCGTTCGTGATTGCCCAGGGTAACCACGCCACCCCGTTTGGCGTGAACATCGAAGGGCTGAAACGCCGCGGCTTTAGCCGTGAGGCGATTACCGCGATTCGTAACGCGTATAAACTGCTGTACCGCAGCGGCAAAACGCTGGACGAAGCCAAACCGGAAATCGCCGAACTGGCGACTCAGTATCCTGAAGTTCAGCCGTTTGTCGATTTCTTTGCCCGTTCCACTCGCGGCTTGATTCGTTAATGGCTGAACCGCGTCCCCTGACGATTGCCCTGGTCGCCGGAGAAACCTCCGGCGATATTCTTGGTGCAGGCCTCATCCGGGCCCTCAAAGCGCGCATCCCTGATGCACGCTTTGTCGGCGTGGCGGGGCCGCTGATGCAGGCGGAAGGGTGCGAAGCCTGGTACGAAATGGAAGAGCTGGCGGTGATGGGCATTGTTGAAGTGCTTGGTCGCTTACGCCGCTTACTGCATATTCGCGCCGATTTAACCCGCCGTTTTGGCGAGCTGCGCCCCGATGTCTTTGTCGGCATCGACGCCCCTGACTTCAATATTACCCTCGAAGGGAATCTGAAAAAGCAGGGCATCAAAACGATTCACTACGTCAGCCCGTCGGTCTGGGCCTGGCGACAAAAACGCGTTTTCAAAATCGGCAGATCGACCGATCTGGTGCTGGCATTTCTGCCTTTCGAAAAAGCGTTTTATGACAAATTTAACGTCCCTTGCCGCTTTATCGGCCATACCATGGCGGATGCGATGCCGCTGGATCCCGACAAGAACGCTGCGCGTGACCGGTTAGGGATCCCGCACAATGTGCGCTGTCTGGCGCTGCTGCCCGGCAGCCGCGGCGCGGAAGTTGAAATGCTCAGCGCGGACTTTCTGAAAACCGCACAGTTGTTACGCGTCACCTATCCCGATCTGCAGGTGGTGGTGCCGCTGGTCAATGCCAAACGGCGGGAGCAGTTTGAGCGAATCAAAGCTGAGACGGCGCCGGATATGATCGTGCATATGCTGGATGGTCAGGCGCGCGATGCGATGATCGCCAGCGACGCCGCGCTGCTGGCCTCCGGGACGGCGGCGCTGGAGTGCATGCTGGCGAAGTGCCCAATGGTGGTTGGCTACCGCATGAAGCCGTTCACCTTCTGGCTGGCAAAGCGTCTGGTGAAAACCGACTACGTCTCCTTGCCGAATCTGCTGGCCGGGCGCGAGCTGGTCAAAGAGCTGCTGCAGGATGAATGCGAGCCGCAGGCGCTGGCTGCCGCCCTGAAGCCGCTGCTGGCCGATGGCAAAACCAGCCACGAAATGCATGAGACGTTCCGCGCGCTGCATCAGCAGATCCGCTGCAACGCCGATGAGCAGGCCGCGGACGCCGTACTGGAGTTAGCAAAACAATGATGGAGTTCGTCTATCCGCATACCCATCTGGTTGCCGGCGTTGATGAAGTTGGCCGCGGGCCACTGGTTGGCGCGGTAGTGACCGCGGCGGTGATCCTCGATCCCGCGAAGCCGATTGTGGGTCTGAATGATTCCAAAAAACTCAGCGAGAAGCGTCGTCTGGCGCTGTGCGATGAGATTAAAGAGAAAGCGCTGTGCTGGAGCCTGGGGCGCGCCGAGCCGCACGAAATCGACGAGCTGAATATTCTGCATGCCACTATGCTGGCGATGCAGCGCGCCGTCGCCGGCCTGAGCATTGTTCCTGAGTTTGTCCTGATCGATGGCAACCGCTGTCCGTCGCTGCCGATGCCCTCCCTGGCGGTGGTGAAAGGCGACAGCCGGGTGGCAGAAATCAGCGCAGCGTCTATTCTGGCAAAAGTCACTCGTGACGCCGAAATGGCCACGCTGGATCTCGCATTTCCCCACTACGGTTTTGCCCAGCACAAAGGCTATCCCACCGCTGTTCACCTGCAGAAGCTGCAGGAACACGGCGCAACAGAGCATCACCGGCGCAGTTTTGGCCCGGTGAAGCGTGCCCTGGGCCTGGCGTCCAACTAAGTCACCGGGATCTAAAGATGGCTGAACCACGTTTCGTACACCTGCGGGTGCACAGCGACTATTCCATGATCGATGGGCTGGCAAAGACCGGGCCGCTGGTGAAAAAGGCGGCCTCGCTTGGCATGCCGGCGCTGGCGATCACCGATTTCACCAACCTGTGTGGACTGGTGAAGTTCTACGGGACGGGACACGGCGCGGGCATTAAGCCGATTGTCGGCGCCGACTTTCACGTGCAGTGCGACCTGCTCGGCGACGAGTTTACCGAGCTGACTGTACTGGCGGCGAATAATGCGGGTTATCAGAATCTGACGCTGCTCATTTCCCGCGCCTACCAGCGCGGCTACGGCGCGCTGGGGCCGTGGATTGACCGCGACTGGCTGGTAGAACATCAGGAAGGGTTGATTCTGCTCTCCGGCGGCCGTAAAGGCGACGTTGGTGTTAGCCTGATCCGCGGCAATATGCCGTTAGTGGAACAGTGCGTCGCGTTCTATGAAGAGCATTTCCCGGACCGTTATTTTCTTGAGCTGATCCGCACCGGTCGTCAGGATGAAGAGTCCTATCTCCACGCCGCGGTGGCGCTGGCGGAAGCGCGTGGCCTGCCGGTGGTGGCGACCAACGATGTCCGCTTCCTCGACACCAGCGATTTCGACGCCCATGAAATCCGCGTCGCGATCCACGACGGCTTCACGCTCGACGACCCGAAACGGCCGCGCAATTACTCGCCGCAGCAATATATGCGCAGTGAGGAGGAGATGTGCGAGCTGTTCGCCGATATCCCGGAAGCGCTGGAAAACAGCGTTGAGATCGCCAAACGATGCAACGTCACCGTGCGGCTTGGTGAATATTTCCTGCCGCAGTTCCCGACGGGCGATATGACCACCGAAGATTTCCTGGTCATGAAATCGAAAGAGGGTCTGGAAGAGCGTCTGGAATTCCTCTTCCCGGATCCTGCCGTACGTGCTGAAAAGCGCCCGGCGTATGACGAGCGTCTGGATATTGAACTCCAGGTCATCAACCAGATGGGGTTCCCGGGCTACTTCCTGATCGTCATGGAGTTTATCCAGTGGTCGAAGGATAACGGCGTACCGGTTGGCCCGGGCCGCGGTTCCGGCGCCGGTTCACTGGTGGCCTACGCGCTGAAAATCACCGATCTTGATCCGCTGGAATTTGATCTGCTGTTCGAACGTTTCCTTAACCCGGAGCGTGTCTCGATGCCCGACTTCGACGTCGATTTCTGCATGGAGAAACGCGACCAGGTTATTGAGCATGTGGCGGACATGTATGGCCGCGATGCGGTATCGCAGATCATCACCTTCGGTACCATGGCGGCGAAAGCGGTTATCCGCGACGTGGGCCGTGTGCTGGGTCACCCGTACGGCTTTGTCGACCGTATCTCCAAGCTGGTGCCGCCCGATCCGGGCATGACGCTGGCGAAAGCGTTTGAAGCCGAACCGCAGCTGCCGGAAATCTACGAGGCGGACGAAGAAGTTAAAGCGCTGATCGACATGGCGCGTAAGCTGGAAGGGGTGACGCGAAACGCCGGTAAACACGCCGGTGGGGTGGTTATCGCTCCCACTAAAATCACCGACTTTGCGCCGCTGTATTGCGATGAGCAGGGGCTGCATCCGGTTACCCAGTTTGACAAGAACGACGTCGAATACGCCGGGCTGGTAAAATTCGACTTCCTCGGTCTGCGTACGCTCACTATCATTAACTGGGCGCTGGAGATGATCAACAAGCGGCGGGCGAAGAACGGCGAAGGGCCGTTGGATATTGCCGCTATCCCGCTGGATGACAAGAAAAGCTTCGACATGCTGCAGCGCTCGGAAACCACCGCGGTCTTCCAGCTTGAATCACGCGGCATGAAAGATCTGATTAAGCGTCTGCAGCCTGACTGCTTCGAAGATATGATCGCGCTGGTGGCTCTGTTCCGTCCGGGCCCGCTGCAGTCGGGAATGGTAGATAACTTTATCGACCGTAAGCACGGCCGCGAAGAGATTTCCTACCCGGACGTACAGTGGCAGCATGAGAGCCTGAAACCGGTGCTGGAGCCGACCTACGGCATTATCCTGTATCAGGAACAGGTCATGCAGATTGCCCAGGTGCTTTCCGGTTATACCCTCGGCGGCGCAGATATGCTGCGCCGTGCGATGGGTAAGAAAAAACCGGAGGAGATGGCCAAGCAGCGTGGCACCTTCGAAGAAGGGGCGAGGAAAAACGGTGTTGATGGTGAACTGGCGATAAAAATCTTCGACCTGGTGGAGAAATTCGCCGGTTACGGGTTTAACAAATCGCACTCCGCTGCCTACGCGCTGGTCTCTTACCAGACGCTATGGCTTAAGGCGCACTATCCGGCTGAGTTTATGGCGGCGGTAATGACCGCCGATATGGACAACACTGAGAAGGTGGTTGGTCTGGTGGATGAGTGCTGGCGTATGGGGCTGAAAATTTTGCCCCCGGATATTAACTCCGGCCTGTACCATTTCCACGTCAATGATGACGGTGAGATCGTCTACGGCATCGGCGCCATCAAAGGCGTTGGCGAAGGGCCGATCGAAGCGATCATTGAGGCGCGCAACAATGGCGGTTATTTCCGCGAGCTGTTCGACCTCTGCGCGCGGACCGATATTAAAAAGCTCAACCGTCGGGTGCTGGAAAAACTGATTATGTCCGGGGCGTTCGATCGTCTCGGTCCGCATCGCGCAGCGCTGATGAATTCGCTGGGCGATGCGTTAAAAGCCGCCGACCAGCACGCGAAAGCGGAGGCCATTGGCCAGGCCGATATGTTCGGCGTGCTGGCGGAAGAGCCTGAGCAAATTGAACAGTCCTACGCCAGCTGCCAGCCGTGGCCTGAGCAGGTGGTGCTGGATGGTGAAAGGGAAACCCTGGGGCTGTATCTGACCGGGCACCCGATTAACCAGTACCTGAAAGAGATCGAGCGCTACGTCGGTGGCGTGCGGCTCAAAGACATGCATCCGACCGATCGTGGTAAAGTGACCACGGCGGCGGGGCTGGTGATTGCGGCGCGGGTAATGGTCACCAAGCGCGGCAATCGTATCGGCATCTGTACGCTGGATGACCGTTCCGGGCGTCTGGAGGTGATGTTGTTCACCGACGCGCTGGATAAATATCAGCAGTTGCTGGAAAAAGACCGCATACTTATCGTCAGCGGACAGGTCAGCTTTGATGACTTTAGCGGGGGGCTTAAAATGACCGCCCGCGAAGTCATGGACATTGACGAAGCCCGGGAAAAATATGCTCGCGGGCTTGCTATCTCGCTGACGGACAGGCAAATTGATGACCAGCTTTTAAACCGACTCCGTCAGTCTCTGGAACCCCACCGTTCGGGAACCATTCCAGTGCACCTCTACTATCAGAGGGCGGATGCACGCGCGCGGTTGCGTTTCGGCGCAACATGGCGCGTCTCTCCGAGCGATCGTTTACTTAACGATCTGCGTGGCCTTATCGGCTCGGAGCAGGTGGAACTGGAGTTTGACTAATACAGGAATACTATGAGTCTGAATTTCCTAGATTTTGAACAGCCGATTGCAGAGCTGGAAGCGAAAATCGATTCCCTGACTGCGGTAAGCCGTCAGGATGAGAAACTGGATATTAACATTGACGAAGAAGTGCATCGTCTGCGCGAGAAAAGCGTAGAGCTGACGCGCAAAATCTTCGCCGATCTTGGTGCATGGCAGGTAGCCCAGCTGGCGCGCCATCCACGTCGTCCCTATACCCTGGATTATGTCCGCCTGGCCTTCGACGAGTTTGACGAACTGGCCGGTGACCGCGCCTACGCTGACGATAAAGCGATTGTCGGCGGTATTGCGCGTCTTGATGGTCGTCCGGTGATGATCATCGGCCACCAGAAAGGTCGCGAAACCAAAGAGAAGATCCGTCGCAACTTTGGTATGCCGGCCCCGGAAGGTTACCGCAAAGCGCTGCGCCTGATGGAGATGGCTGAGCGGTTTAAAATGCCGATCATCACCTTCATCGACACCCCTGGCGCCTACCCGGGTGTTGGTGCGGAAGAGCGCGGCCAGTCTGAAGCGATTGCCCGCAACCTGCGTGAAATGTCGCGTCTGAGCGTGCCGGTTATCTGCACCGTGATCGGTGAAGGCGGCTCCGGCGGCGCGCTGGCGATTGGCGTGGGCGACAAGGTCAATATGCTGCAGTACAGCACCTATTCGGTCATTTCGCCGGAAGGCTGCGCGTCCATTCTGTGGAAAAGTGCGGATAAAGCACCGCTGGCCGCGGAAGCGATGGGTATTGTCGCGCCGCGTCTGAAAGAGCTGAAGCTGATTGACTCTATCGTTCCGGAACCGCTGGGCGGCGCGCACCGCAACCCGGAAGTGATGGCAGCGAGCCTGAAAGCGCAGCTGCTGGCAGACCTGGCCGATCTTGATCTGCTCAGCGAAGAAGAGCTGCTGAACCGCCGCTATCAGCGCCTGATGAGCTACGGTTACGCCTAAGTTTTTCGCGAGCGCAAAACACTAAGGGCCGGATTTTCCGGCCCTTTTTTTATGTGCGATGCGCCGAGGGGATTGCTATGATGCTTGACTTAGGTGAATACCAGGAGGAAAGCGTGAATATCATCGCCATCATGGGGCCTCACGGCGTCTATCACAAAGACGAACCGATCAAAGAACTGGAAGCGGCGCTGCAACGCCAGGGCTTTCAGACCATCTGGCCGCAAAACAGCGCCGACCTGCTGCAGTTTATTGAGCACAACCCGCGCATCTGTGGGGTGATTTTCGACTGGGATGAATACAGTGTCGATCTGTGCAGCGACATTAATCAGCTCAATGAATATCTGCCTCTGTACGCCTTTATTAACGCCCACTCGACGATGGACGTCAGTAGTCAGGATCTGCGCATGACGCTGTGGTTCTTCGAATATGCGCTGGGACTCTCCGAAGAGATCGCCACCCGCATCGGGCAGTACACGCGCGAGTACCTGGACAATATCACCCCGCCGTTTACCCGCGCCCTGTTCAACTATGTGCAGGAGGGGAAGTATACCTTTTGTACACCGGGCCATATGGGCGGTAGCGCCTATCAGAAAAGCCCGGTGGGCTGCCTGTTCTATGATTTCTTTGGCGGGAATACGTTAAAGGCGGATGTTTCGATTTCGGTAACCGAGCTGGGGTCGCTGCTGGATCATACCGGCCCGCATCTGGAGGCGGAGGAGTATATTGCCCGCGCCTTTGGCGCTGAACAGAGCTACATGGTGACCAACGGCACCTCGACGTCCAACAAAATTGTCGGTATGTACTCGGCGCCCGCCGGCAGCACGCTGCTGATTGACCGTAACTGTCACAAATCACTGGCCCATCTGCTGATGATGAGCGATGTGGTTCCCCTGTGGCTGAAGCCGACCCGCAACGCGCTGGGGATCCTCGGCGGTATCCCCCGGCGCGAATTTACCCGCGACAGCATTCACCAGAAAGTGCGCGACACGGGCGGGGCGCAGTGGCCCGTGCATGCGGTGATCACTAACTCCACCTACGATGGCCTGCTCTATAACACCACCTGGCTTAAGGAGACGCTCGACGTCCCGTCGATCCATTTCGATTCCGCCTGGGTGCCTTATACCCATTTCCATCCGATATATCAGGGGAAAAGCGGCATGAGCGGTGAGCGGATCCCCGGGAAAGTCATCTTCGAGACGCAGTCCACGCATAAGATGCTGGCCGCGCTGTCGCAGGCCTCGCTGATCCACATTAAGGGCAACTATGATGAAGAGACCTTTAATGAAGCCTTTATGATGCATACCTCTACGTCGCCGAGCTATCCCATCGTCGCGTCGATTGAGACCGCAGCGGCGATGCTGCGCGGTAACTCCGGTAAGCGTCTGATCCAGCGCTCCATTGAGCGAGCGCTGGACTTCCGCAAAGAGGTGCAGCGACTGCGCGAGGAGTCGGACGGCTGGTTCTTTGATATCTGGCAGCCGGAAGCCGTGGATAAAGCCGAGTGCTGGCCGGTGGCGCCTGGCGAAGACTGGCACGGTTTCAAAGATGCCGATGCGGATCATATGTATCTTGATCCGGTGAAGGTCACCATTCTGACGCCGGGCATGGACGAGCAGGGGAATATGGATGAAGAGGGGATCCCGGCGGCGCTGGTGGCGAAGTTCCTCGACGAGCGGGGCGTGGTGGTGGAAAAAACGGGCCCCTATAACCTGCTGTTCCTGTTCAGCATCGGTATTGATAAAACCCGGGCGATGGGGCTGTTGCGCGGTCTGACAGAGTTCAAACGCGCCTACGATCTCAATCTGCGGGTGAAAAATATGTTGCCGGATCTGTACGCGGAAGATCCCGACTTCTACCGCAACATGCGGATCCAGGACCTGGCGCAGGGGATCCACCGCTTGATCCGTCAGCACCAGCTGCCGCAGCTGATGCTCAGCGCCTTTGACGTCCTGCCGGAAATGAAAATGACGCCGCATCACGCCTGGCAGCGCCAGATCAAGGGTGAGGTGGAAACGATTGAACTGGAGAACCTGGTGGGCCGGATTTCGGCCAACATGATCCTCCCTTATCCACCGGGCGTACCGCTGCTGATGCCGGGAGAGATGATCACGGAGGAGAGTCGGGCAGTGCTCGATTTCCTGCTGATGCTCTGCTCCATCGGCCGTCATTACCCGGGTTTTGAGACTGATATTCACGGTGCGAAGCGCGATGAGGACGGCGTGTATCGGGTACGAGTCTTAAAAAATGACGAAAGGCTTGCGCGTTAACGGCGCGCACGAGTAACGTGGCTGGCTTAACAGAAGGAGTTTGACCATGCTGGGTTTGAAACGGGTTCACCATATTGCCATCATTGCGACGGACTACGCCCGCAGTAAAGCGTTCTATTGCGATATTCTGGGGTTTACGCTGCAAAGTGAGTTTTATCGCGCCGAGCGCGACTCCTGGAAGGGCGATCTGGCGCTCAATGGCGAGTACGTGATTGAGCTGTTCTCGTTCCCGTTTCCGCCGGCCCGACCCAGTCGCCCCGAAGCCTGTGGGTTGCGTCATCTGGCCTTTAGCGTGGATGATATCGACGCTGCGGTGGCGCATCTGACGGCCCATGGCGTCGAGTGCGAAGCGATTCGCGTCGATCCCTTTACCGGCAAACGCTTTACCTTCTTTAGCGATCCGGACGACCTGCCGCTGGAAATATATCAGCAGTAAACCTTGCCAGCGCGACCCTGGCCCGGTAACGTGCCGGGCCATCACTTCTCGGTATGTTCGTGGATATGACGGCTGATATTGCGCATACGCTTCATCCCCATCGCCAGCTGCTGGTGGCCTTCAGCGGCGGTCTGGATTCGACGGTTCTCCTGCACCAGCTGGTGCTGCTGCGGGAACAGGATCCCTCGCTGACGCTGCGGGCAGTGCATGTTCACCACGGCCTGAGCGCCCATGCAGACGACTGGGTGGCGCATTGTCGGCAGATTTGCCAGCAGTGGCAGGTACCGCTGGTGGTGCATCACGTGACGTTAGCCCGGGGTGGTCTGGGCGTGGAGGCCCATGCCCGCGCGGCGCGCTATCAGGCTTTTCAGGATACGCTCAACGCCGGCGAGGTGTTAGTGACCGCCCAGCACCAGGATGACCAGTGCGAAACGCTGCTGCTGGCGTTAAAACGCGGCAGCGGTCCTACCGGTCTGTCGGCGATGGCGGCATCCTCTGCCTTTGCCGGCAGCCGACTACTGCGTCCTCTCCTCAATGAAACCCGCGAATCGCTACGCCAGTGGGCACTCGCCCATCAGCTCTCGTGGATTGAAGATGAGAGCAATCAGGACGATACCTATGACCGCAACTTTCTGCGCCTGCGGGTGATCCCGGTCCTGCGCGAGCGCTGGCCGCACTTTAGCGAGGCCGTCGCCCGCAGCGCCAGCCTGTGCGCCGAGCAGGAACAACTGCTGGACGAAATGCTGGCGGCGGAGCTGGCGTCGCTGGTGGCCGAAGATGGCTCGCTGGCTATCACGCCGCTGACGTCGATGAGCCCACCCCGTCGCGCGGCGCTGCTGCGTCGCTGGCTCGCCGGGCATCAGGCGCCGATGCCGGCCCGCGAGGTGCCTGAGCGCCTCTGGCATGAGGTGGCGCTGGCGCGGGAAGATGCCAGCCCTTGTCTGCGGCTGGGGGAATTTACCGTTCGTCGTTTTCAACAGCGTTTGTACTGGGTGAAGTATCTTCCCGGCCAGACGGAAAGTGTCCAGCACTGGCCCAACTGGCGCCAGCCGCTGCGGCTGGCAGACGGTCTCGGCGAGCTGATGCTGCAGCCCGGCGGGACGTTGCGCCCGCCGTCTGCGGATGAGCCGGTCACTATCCGCTTTCGTGCCAGCGGCCGCCTGCATATCGTCGGGCGCCACGGCGGACGTAAGCTGAAGAAGATCTGGCAGGAGCTGGGCGTTGCTCCGTGGCGACGAGACACCACGCCGCTGCTGTTTTACGGCGAAACGCTGATTGCCGCAGCGGACGATCTGTTTGTGGCCAAAGAAGGTGCCGTCATGGAAGGGGAAGGGGAAGGGGAAGGGGTCAGGCTGGCATGGAGGAAAACGGGCGGTTAAGCCCGTTTTGATTCAGGATTCGCTCACCACCACGGTGCCGATTTCCGGGTGACTGAAGCTGGCGATTTTATCCAGGCGTAGCTCGCGGACGTTGCCGGCGAGTTCGACCACCAGATACTCGATATTTTTACGCGAGATTAGATCGCTGGCCTTCGCCTGCAGCTGTTCACCATCCTTCAGCGCCAGCGTCAGCACCAGGTGATGCTGGCAAGCCAGTTCCAGGTTGTCGTAATCGTCGCAGTTAATGGGTTGATAAGTATCATTCATTGACATAATCGCTCACCAGTAAGTTTGCTGCCGCATAAGCGGCCTTTTCCCTGACTGACTCCGAAAGGGCCTCATCCGCCGCAATCTCATTCAATACTTTCAACACGCAACCCAGCGCATCCGGGATATACCCTAAGTCTCCGCTGGCTATTTCCGCATACCGCTTGCGTATTAACTCACAATAGTGGTCCACATGCCCTCCTGTCAGCGTTCTGACTCAACCGTGGGATGCAAGTTTAAGCCTACGAAGATAAACTCTGTTTAGCAAGGGAACTATATCATAGTCATTTAAGCAATTTCAGCAGGATGAAACAGGTTGCTGCGATTGACGACAGCCTTTTGCCGCCAGTTTCGCTACAATGTACGCCATTCTTTTCAGGAGTTTATTCATGGCGCTGAAAGCGACGATATATAAAGCCGCGGTAAATGTAGCCGATCTGGATCGCAACCAGTTTCTGGATGCTAACCTGACGCTGGCGCAGCACCCCTCGGAAACCCAGGAGCGCATGATGTTGCGCCTGCTGGCGTGGATCAAATATGCCGATGAGCGGCTACAGTTTACCCGGGGGTTATCCTCGGATGATGAACCGGAGCTGTGGCAGCTAAACGACCATTTGGGCATCGATCTGTGGATTGAGCTGGGGCTGCCGGACGAGAAACGTCTCAAGAAAGCCTGCTCCCGGGCGCAGGCGGTGGCGCTGTTTGCCTATAATAGCCGGGCCGCTGAAATCTGGTGGCAGCAGAATCAGAACAAGCTTGCGGCGTACCCGAAGCTGACCATCTGGTATCTTGATGATGCGCAACTGGCGCAGCTTAGCGCCTTTGCCGATCGCACCATGACGCTGCAGGCCACTCTGCAGGACGGCGCTATCTGGTTATCCGACGCTCGGAATAATCTGGAAATTCATTTAACGGCCTGGCAAGCATCAGCATGATTACCATTAGCCGCAGCGTGACCATTGCCGATGATGAAGTCACGCTGGAAGGCATTCGTGCCCAGGGGGCCGGGGGCCAGCATGTGAATAAAGCGTCGACGGCGATCCATCTGCGCTTCGATATCAAAGCCTCGAGCTTGCCAGAGCATGACAAGGAGCGCCTGCTCGCCGCCAGCCACCACTTAATTTCTGCTGACGGTGTGGTTATCATTAAGGCTCAGGAATATCGCAGCCAGGAGATGAACCGCGAAGCGGCGATCTCGCGGCTGGTGGCCCTCATAAAAGAATTAACCGCAGTGCAAAAAAGTCGCCGGGAGACGCGACCGACTCGGGCATCCAAAGAGCGACGCCTTGCTTCCAAGGCACAGAAGTCCTCAGTCAAGGCGCTGCGTGGGAAAGTTCGCCAGTGAAGACGTCGGCGAACGGGTGAAATGGATGATAAGGAAAGCAAAGTGAAGAAAATCGTATTCTCCGTGATAGCGGCCTGCTCGCTGTTCGCGCTGTTTGGTTGTAACCATCGCGCCGAGACTGACACCGTACAGCCAGCGGCGATGGAAGAGCTCAAACCGATGCAGCAAAGCTGGCGTGGGGTGCTGCCTTGCGCGGATTGTGAAGGTATTGAAACCTCGCTGTTCCTGGAAAAAGACGGTACCTGGGTGATGAACGAGCACTACCAGGGCGCCCGTCGTGAACCGTCATCTTTTGCCTCTTATGGCACCTGGGCTCGCACAGCGGATAAACTGGTGCTGACCGACAGCAAAGGTGAGAAATCATATTTTCGCGCGAAGGGCGACAAGCTGGAGATGCTTGACCGCAGCGGGAGCCCCGTTCAGTCTCCTCTCAATTATACCCTGGAGCCGGTGAAGGCCAGCCTGCCGGTCACGCCGATGGCGATGCGCGGCATGTATTTCTATATGGCCGATGCGGCAACCTTTACCGATTGCGCGACCGGTAAACGCGTCGCGGTGGCGAACAATGCCCAGCTTGAGCGGGATTATGCCGCTGCCCGCGGCAATGATTCACGACCGGTGCTGCTGGTGGTGGAGGGGCACTTTACCCTCGAGGCGAACCCGGACACCGGCGAAATGATGAAGACGCTGATGACAGATAAAGACGGCAAATTTATCCCAGGAAAAGACTGCAGCCACTGATTGTCAGGCCCCTGCCCGGGACCGGGCAGGGGATGATCCCCCCAGCTACCACCAGCTTGCTCCTGCGATTCGCCCTGTCACATCAACAGTGAGCGTGGGTCTGGCTGGCGGAAAAGCGCAAATCGTTTTTTCACTTCACATCTGTCTTCGGTTTATTCAGCCCCACCAGCTTCCCGGCCTGAAGATAAACGCCTGGTTTCAGATGCCCGACATACTGCAACTGCGTTTCGGGTTTAAACGTGGCGACGTCTCCTTCCCGCATGTGCAGCAAATCAGAAGGACTGATCCACGCCGCCTGCGCCAGGGTCAGTGGATGCCCGGCTCTGACGAAGGCCTCGCTGACAAACTCCGAGCAAAACCACGCTTTCTTGTCGGCGCTTGCCGCATCGCCCAGTTGCGCTTTGGCCAGGCCGCTCACGCACTGCTGACGAAAGTTCCGCGAGAAAGGGTTGAGCGAGCAGAGCGGTTTGGTGACCATATAAGGGATAAACTGAATAATGCCGCGATAGTTATACCCGCTGTCTTTGACCTGCCAGGCAAAACTTTTCATCGCCGTTGCCTGGTCCGGCGTCAGGTCGGGCACCCTGAGGGCAAAGAGTTTATCGCTGTGCGCCAGCGCCTGCTGAACAGAAATCACCTGCACACCGGCGCCGGTGGCTTCCGCGATCTGACCCTCGCCAAGATACAGTGCGACGTGGCTAACGGAAGAGGCGCTGAAGGCGCGGATCCCAAACGAAGTGATACCCAGGCTGGACGAGAAGAGCAGGTCGCCGGAACGGAGGTCGCTTTCGCCAATTTCGAGGAGCCCGCTGCCGGCAATCGAGCTTTGACGCTGGAGGGTGACAGCCCATGGCGGGGAGCGGCCCTCGGTAGCGGATACGGAAGGGGCGCTGCGGCCGACGTCTACGGTGCAGGCGGTAAGCAGTAGCAGGGCGTAAGTAAGCAGTCCGCTGCTCAGGATAGGTGCAGTCATGGGTACTGTCCTTGTAAAAAAAAGGCCCTGACATCCGTTCAGGGCCCTGAGGTGGGTGCTTAGCCTTTTATCGCTTTAACCAGATATTCCACGATATCACCGGTTTTAATCAGCTGCTTCTCACCGTTACGACGATACTTGTATTCAATATCATCGTTATCGAGGTTCCGATCGCCCAGCACGATAGTGTGCGGGATACCGATCAGCTCCATATCAGCGAACATCACGCCAGGACGCTCTTTACGGTCGTCCATCAGCACATCGATGCCATGCGCACGCAACTCGGCGTACAGCTTCTCGGCCAGCTCCTGCACGCGATAGGACTTGTGCATATTCATCGGCAGAATCGCCACCTGGAACGGCGCGATGGCGTCTGGCCAGATAATCCCGCGATCGTCGAAGTTCTGCTCGATAGCAGCGGCCACCACGCGGGTCACCCCAATACCGTAGCAGCCCATGGTCAGGATCTGGTTACGGCCATCTTCGCCCTGTACGGCGGCATTCATCGCCTGAGAGTACTTAGTACCCAACTGGAAGATGTGACCCACTTCGATACCGCGCTTGATAAGCAGGGTACCTTTGCCGTCCGGGCTCGGATCGCCAGCGACGACGTTACGAATATCGGCGACTTCCGGCGTGGCAACGTCGCGATCCCAGTTGATGCCGAAGTAGTGTTTGCCATCGATGTTGGCGCCAGCGGCGAAATCGCTCATCACCGCAACGGTACGGTCGATAACCACCGGGATCGGCAGGTTCACCGGACCCAGGGAGCCCGGACCGGCTTTCACCAGAGCGCGGATCTCCTCTTCGGTGGCGAAGGTCAGCGGGCTGGCGACCTGCGGCAGTTTTTCCGCTTTCACTTCGTTCAGCTCGTGATCGCCGCGCACCAGCAGGGCAACCAGCGGGAAGGCGCTACCTTCAACCGCTTTCACCAGCAGGGTCTTCACGGTTTTTTCGATCGGCAGGTTGAACTGCTCAACCAGTTCGGCGATGGTTTTGGCGTTCGGCGTATCAACCAGGGTCATCTCCTGGGTGGCGGCTGCGCGCGGCGCTTTTGGCGCAACGGCTTCGGCAAACTCGATGTTTGCCGCGTAGTCGGAGCTGTCGGAGAAGATCACATCGTCTTCGCCGCTCTGCGCCAGCACCTGGAATTCATGAGAGGCGCTGCCGCCGATAGAACCGGTATCAGCCTGTACCGCACGGAAATCCAGCCCCATACGACTGAAGATTTTGCTGTAAGCGGTATACATCGCGTCGTAGGTTTCCTGCAGCGATTCCTGAGAGGTATGGAAAGAGTAAGCATCTTTCATCAGGAATTCACGGGAGCGCATCACGCCGAAACGCGGGCGCACTTCGTCGCGGAACTTGGTCTGAATCTGATAGAAGTTCAGCGGCAGCTGCTTATAAGAATTCAGCTCGTTGCGAATCAGATCGGTAATGACCTCTTCGTGGGTTGGACCGAGGACGAACGGGCGATCGCCACGATCGGCAATGCGCAGTAGTTCCGGGCCATACTGCTCCCAGCGACCGCTCTCCTGCCACAGTTCAGAGGGCTGAACGACCGGCATTAACACCTCGATCGCACCGGCGTTGTTCATTTCTTCACGCACGATGTTTTCGACTTTTTTCAGGACGCGCACGCCGGTCGGCAGCCAGGTGTATAACCCGGAGGCCAGCTTGCGGATCATCCCGGCGCGCAGCATCAGCTGGTGGCTGATGACCTCGGCGTCGGCAGGTGTCTCCTTCAGAGTGGAGAGCAGATATTGGCTAGTACGCATGTTGTAACGGTTCCAGTTAAACGAGCGGAACAGGCTGGTTGCCCAGCCTGAAACAAAAAAAGTGGTTTAGTTTACCAGTGTGGCAAAGATGCCAAAAGAGAGGAAAATAAAATTAGCGCGCTTCGAGGGCAAAGACTTCAAAACCAGAGGCGATCACCCGCCAGCGGACGTTGAAATCCAGCAACCAGACGGCATAATTTTTTCCTGCTTCTTCCTCTTTACGGTAGGCTGGGCGCGGATCCTGTGCCAATACTTCGCGAATAAACGCTTTGATATGCGGGTAGCGTTTTTCCAGGGTCAGTAACTGCGCTTCTGTTTCCGGTGTAAAACTGACGTTCATACCCGCCAGCGGCGCCTGTTGCGCATAGCTGGCGCTGGCATCCGGCAGGGCTTCGGCGAAAGGAAGATACGGTTTGATATCAACCACCGGCGTCCCGTCGACGAGATCGAGGCTACCGAGTTCCAGGATCACCTGATCCTTCTGACAACGAATGCCTTTCAGCTCAACCAGCGACATGCCGATGGGGTTAGGGCGAAACGTCGAACGGGTGGCAAAGACGCCCATCCGTGCATTGCCTCCCAGTCGGGGAGGGCGCACCGTCGGACGCCAGCCGCCTTCCATGGTCTGATGAAACACAAACAGGACCCACAGATGGCTGAAGTTTTCCAGGCCACGCACGGCGTCGGCCTGATTGTAGGGCGCGACCAGATGCAGTTCTCCGCCGCCGTGCTTAACCAGCCCAGGCTGGCGAGGAACGGCAAATTTCTCTTTATACGGCGAGCGGATAACGCCTATCTGCGCGAACTGGAATGCACTCATTGTGCCGAAACGTTAAGCGCCGAGCCCAGACAAACCGCCTGACGGTAGCAGCCTGGCGTGCCGCTGGTCACTTCGCAGCGGTGAAGCAGGACGGCATTGGCTTTCATGCGTGCCGCATTCACCTGCAGACGCTTGCGGGCGGTTGGGATGTTCGGTGGGGAATCCTGATTTGAGGCCTGGCATGACTCACCAGTCACTTCACCCAGATCGCGGAACGGTTTTCCCACCAACTCTGACGCATCGGTATAAATACGTACCGGCGCCGGACGGGTTACGCGTGGTTTGCTCGGCTCAGATTTAACCGGGGGGGTTGCAGTGCTTTGAACAGGTTCAACAGGGGATCTGCTTAGCATGGAACAACCGCTTAACATGAGTGCTAACAAACAGACCGGTAAAGCACGCATAGTATTTCCTCAATGAATAAAAAACAGGGCGTTATTGAATCAGGTGCTTGCATAAATGACAAGACGGGCGTGAAGCCCGTCCTGAATGATATTACGGTGAGAAAAGATTACCAGCCTTTCACTGCGCCACCGTTAAAGATCTTGTTCGCCGCTTCGTAAACTTCATCGCTCTGGTAAGCCTGAACGAATTTCTTCACATTCTCAGCATCTTTATTGTCTTCGCGCGCCACAATCAGGTTCACGTAAGGAGACTCTTTGCCTTCAACAAAGATACCGTCTTTCGCCGGGGTCAGGCCAATCTGGCTGGCGTAAGTGGTGTTGATGACGGCCAGCGCAATCTGTGCATCGTCCAGAGAACGCGGCAGCTGCGGCGCTTCCAGCTCAACAATCTTCAGGTTTTTCGGATTCTCTACCACATCCAGAGAGGTTGGCAGCAGGCCTACACCTTCTTTCAGTTTAATCAGACCCACTTGCTGCAGCAGCAGCAGGGAACGACCGAGGTTGGTCGGATCGTTAGGGACGGCGATCTGCGAGCCCGGCTGCAGTTCGTCCAGCGATTTGATTTTCTTCGAGTAACCCGCGATCGGATAAACGAAGGTGTTGCCAACGGAGACCAGCTTATAGCCACGGTCTTTAATCTGCTGGTCGAGATACGGTTTATGCTGGAAGGCGTTCACGTCGATATCGCCTTTGCTCAGCGCTTCGTTTGGCAGCACATAATCGTTAAAGGTGACCAGCTCAACGTCGAGGCCATACTTCTCTTTTGCCACTTTCTGCGCAACTTCAGCGACCTGCTGTTCCGCCCCGACGATAACGCCGACTTTAATATGATTCGGATCTTTTTCATCCTGACCGCAACCCACCAGCGCAAGAGAACCGATTAACGCGCCAACTGCCGCAAAGGTTTTGAAATTAAAGGCCATGTTATTTCCTTCCTGTAAGAATGAGTGTTGTCTGCCAATAACGTTATTTATGAGTCACAGCCCGGACGATACGATCGCCAGAGAATTGAATTAGATAAACCAGAATAACCAGTAATACCAGTACGGTATTCATCACGGTGGCGTTGTAGCCGATATAACCGTACTGATAACCAATCTGCCCCAGACCACCGGCGCCCACCGCACCGCCCATGGCGGAATAGCCCACGAGAGTAATGAGGGTGATGGTGGCGGCGTTGACCAGACCCGGCAGCGCCTCAGGCAGCAGGACCTTGCGGACAATCTGCAGCGGTGTGGCGCCCATCGCGCGGGAAGCTTCGATAAGCCCGGTCGGGATCTCCAGTAGGGCGTTCTCCACCATGCGGGCGATAAACGGCGCGGCGCCGACTGTTAACGGCACGATCGCCGCCTGCAGGCCGATCGAGGTGCCGACGATTATGCGAGTAAACGGGATCATCCAGACCAGCAGGATAATGAACGGGATGGAACGGAAAATATTCACCACCGCCGACAAGGTACGATACAGTTTGGCATTGGCGGCAATTTGCCCAGGGCGCGTGACATACAGCAGCACGCCCACCGGCAGACCAAGGACAAAACCGAAGAAGCCGGAGACAAAGGTCATTGCCAGCGTTTCCCATACGCCGCGCAACAGCAGCCACATCATTGGCTCAGACATATCCCAATACCTCTACTTTTACATGGTGTTCCTGCAGCCAGGCGATGGCCGCCTGAGTGTCTTCCTGTGTACCGTGCATTTCGGTCAGCATGATGCCGAACTTCACGCCACCGGCGTAATCCATCTGCGCACTAATAATGTTGTTATTCACATTGAAGCGACGCGCGGTTTCAGAGAGCAGCGGCGCATCGACGGAGTGGCCGGTAAATTCCATGCGCAGCATCGGTACACTGTCCGCTGCGGCGGTAGGTTTCAGGCGTGCCTGGTAGTCATCCGGAATATCCAGGTGCAGAGTCGACTGAATGAACTGCTGGGCCAGCGGCGTCTTCGGATGGGAGAAGACTTCGCTCACCGTGTCCTGCTCAATAAGCTGGCCGTTGCTAATCACCGCCACGCAGTCGCAGATGCGCTTCACCACATCCATTTCATGGGTGATCAGCAGAATGGTCAATCCCAGACGCCGGTTAATGTCTTTCAGCAGTTCGAGAATGGAACGGGTCGTGGCCGGGTCGAGAGCGCTGGTGGCTTCATCGCACAGCAATACCTTAGGATTGCTGGCCAGTGCGCGGGCAATGGCGACGCGCTGTTTCTGGCCGCCGGAGAGATTAGCTGGGTAGCTGTCGTGCTTATCACCCAGGCCGACGAGATCCAGCAGCTCCGTCACACGGCGTTTGATTTCTGCCTGCGGGGTGTTATCCAGTTCCAGGGGCAACGCGACGTTGCCGAAAACGGTCCGGGAGGCCAGCAGGTTAAAATGCTGGAAAATCATGCCAATCTGACGGCGCGCACGGGTTAGCTCTTTTTCCGACAGTGCAGTCAATTCCTGACCGTCAACCTGTACGCTGCCCTCGGTCGGGCGCTCCAGCAGGTTGACGCAGCGAATCAGCGTGCTTTTACCGGCGCCGGAGGCTCCGATGACGCCATAAATTTGTCCGGCAGGGACATGCAGGCTGACGTTATTCAGCGCCTGAATGCTGCGATTCCCCTGCTGGAACACTTTGGTGATATTGGAAAGTTTAATCATCAGTTATTTATTATCGTTTAGCCGTTTGCCGTGGCATTTTCTTCTGCCGTATCCAGGCGATGCCTGGCAATGAAATGGATGTTAAGGCATCCAGACGTCTAAATCAATCTGACTCTTTATAATGAGCACTTTCTTGCATGCTGAAACATGCGATACTAACGGCACTAGCCTTTTTCAGGAGCAAACCGGTGGCAAAGTCAGTACCCGCAATTTTTCTCGACCGTGACGGCACTATTAATGTCGATCATGGCTACGTCCACGAAATCGACAATTTTGAATTTATCGATGGCGTCATTGACGCGATGCGCGAACTAAAAGAGATGGGCTATGCGCTGGTGCTGGTCACTAACCAGTCCGGTATTGCTCGCGGTAAATTTACCGAAGCCCAGTTTGAAACGCTGACCGAATGGATGGACTGGTCTCTGGCCGATCGTGGCGTCGACCTGGACGGTATCTACTATTGCCCGCATCACCCGCAGGGTGCGGTGGAGGAGTACCGTCAGACCTGTGATTGTCGTAAACCGCATCCGGGGATGCTGATCTCCGCCCGCGATTATCTGCATATCGATATGGCTTCTTCCTATATGGTAGGGGACAAACTGGAAGATATGCAGGCTGCTGCGGCGGCAGATGTCGGTACTAAAGTGTTGGTGCGTACCGGTAAGCCCCTTACTGAAGAAGCGGAAAAAGTGGCTGACTGGGTGCTAAATAGCCTGGCAGAGCTGCCCGCGGCGATTAAAAAGCAGCAAAAATAAGCGTTGCGTTTAAAAGATGAGCGGTTGAAATAAAATTGTATTTTTCCGCTTGTCATTCCCGGAGAGCTCCCTATAATGCGCCTCCATCGACACGGCAGATGTGAATCACTTCACACAAACAGCCGGTTCGGTTGAAGAGAAAAATCCTGAAATTCAGGGTTGACTCTGAAAGAGGAAAGCGTAATATACGCCACCTCGCGACAGAGCGCTAAAGCGCGTCGCAACTGCTCTTTAACAATTTATCAGACAATCTGTGTGGGCACTCAAAGTGACATGGATTCTTAATGTCTTCGGACAATAAATGAATACCAAGTCTCTGAGTGAACATACGTAATTCATTACGAAGTTTAATTCACGAGCATCAAACTTAAATTGAAGAGTTTGATCATGGCTCAGATTGAACGCTGGCGGCAGGCCTAACACATG
>NZ_PIOG01000249.1:0-648 GCF_002810545.1 Klebsiella sp. A-Nf5
GGCAGACTCAGCGAGTTAGTCTCAACAACAATCCCAACCACAAAGGCTGGGATCTTTTCGACATAGATTAAAATCCCTTTACTTTAAAAAGGCGGAATAATGCGAGTCCAATGCCTCCAATGCTTCCACCATAAAGTCCTAATTTCGCTCCGTGCAAAACATCCTGCCAAGTTGTATTAAAACCATCGCCAAGCAGCCACAGTAACAACGAAAAAAAAATCTTTCCGCATACAGATAATGCGATCATGAATAAAATCGTAGCAACTAAGAGAAATAGAGACTGAACACATCTAACTCGGAGATCATTTTTCATTTTTATCTCCTATTTTTTTTATTACCTGTTCAGCTCCTTTACCGCCTCCCTCTGATATTACTGAAGCTCCAATATTACCCATATTGCCTGGAAGCTTACCAGGCAACATCTCCTTAGAGATCCCCAGTTGACCTTTAATTTCGGTATATTTCAGCAGGTCAGGATTAAACTTAGGATCCCAGCCGCCGGTTAGCCATTTACCAGCCGCATTTGTGCCTGAAGAGATTAGTTTGCCTCCCCAGTAACCGCCAGCAGAACCCAGACCATTAGTAATTGCTCCTGTTAAAGGATTGTCACCGTTGATCTGATTGGTTAGCGCGCCACCGGCTGCATTC
>NZ_PIOG01000278.1:0-643 GCF_002810545.1 Klebsiella sp. A-Nf5
AGTTCGTTAGTCATTGATCGGGCCGCTCACACTTTGAGTAATTTTATAAACTGGGGTAAACATCCACATATAGAGAGGACGTTTTTCGAGGAAAACAACTGCCTGTGCTTTAAGTCCATTTGATAGCTGCAGAGTTTTACCATTATAATAAAAGGTTTTATTTTTTATCTTTACTATAGTTTTATAAAGGGCTAATTCTTGCTGATTGGTTCCAGTGCTCACATTAGTATATTCTGACATTTCCTGCCGTGCTGCGGGGACGGAAGATATTGATATGACTTCACCAGGGAATTGTCCAAATTTATCGGAGGGAAAAGCATCATAGCGAATGTTTATAACATCACCAGGCTTTACATAAGGTATGCTATTATTTGGCAGCCATAATATTAGATAATACTCAATGTTACCTGTGGGTTTAATTTGAGCCAAGCTGCTGCCGTTATCAACCATTTGTCCTTTAGTTACTGAGAGTGACTCAATACGCCCTTCTGTCGTAGCCTTTATAATAGCATTGCCTTTCGCATTTGATTCAACCAATTGATTTTTGAAATCATTTATTTGATTTTGTTGTGCTGTTATCTGATTGTCAAAGTCAGCGATTTTAGTTATTTTGTCGCTGTTGTATTGCGTGATTTGCGATTCT
>NZ_PIOG01000012.1:0-391 GCF_002810545.1 Klebsiella sp. A-Nf5
ACAACCTTCCCTGGCAAGCGCAATCAACAACAGAATGTACTTTATTTTTTTGTTCTATTGTCTCAACTCCCTCAACAATTACGAAATTGCAGTATGATTTTACTTCATTTAATACCTTAAATAATTTACTCTCATACTGTATTTCCCAGAAATAATCTTTATCGATTTTTATACATTCAAAATTAAACATCTGAATAATTGTAATACTTGTTAAGCCCCTCCCAAAATCATCCAGCCATACTGGACACAATTTCGAAAGACACTTTAAGTCACTCATACAGCATTTAGTATTAAATTCATGAAACTCTTCGTTAATCTCAAAGGCAATGTTTTTTTGTTTTTTTAAGTAATCGCTAATATATTTATCATTCAAGATGTAATCGCTAATTAG
>NZ_PIOG01000025.1:0-707 GCF_002810545.1 Klebsiella sp. A-Nf5
CTTTAGCAGAGAAGGATGACGTTTTGCCAGTATATCCACAGGTGGATTTTTTTTATCTGTTACTTTCAAATAAACATTAAAATCATCGTTAGTGACTTTATATTTTGATATCGAAAAATCACTTAAAATAACCTTATGTAAAGTTTTATCATCCTGTTGTATGCTGAAAAGTAATTTTTGACCAACTAATGGACCAAAATCACCCATTAAAAACTCACCACCCTGAACGGGGACCATATTAGAGACCGATTTATCCACAAGTGCTTTAGCTGCTTTTTCACTCCCGGTGGTATTTCCCTGATCGCACCCGGTCAGTAAACCGGCAGCAACGGAAGCAACTACGATTAATTTTCTCATCTTATCACCTCAGCCATTGCATCAGGCAGTCATTGTACCCGTCGGATGCTGGTCGTCGATCATGGCAAGATATTCTGACATCAGGATATCCGGAATAGGTCTAAATGGTTCATCCGGGCCAACGGAAACCGGAAGGTTATTATGCAATAAGGTGAGCTTTTCGCCATAATTGGTATAGAAAAACAATTTTCGTTCTCCAATGCCTAAAAACTTAATCACATCTTTTTCATTCAATTCTTTATTACCTTTCTTCTCCCCTGGCGACAACGTCAAATGCTGCATGACATTGTTATAATCTGCCTGACTTTGTATCCACTTCAGCGCCATAAACACCGCTTGTTTTCGTCTCT
>NZ_PIOG01000253.1:0-641 GCF_002810545.1 Klebsiella sp. A-Nf5
CAAATATAATTAAACCCATAAAAGCCGTTATTTCATTGCCTCATTGAGAAAAAGTGTGAGTCAGGCAGCTTAAAGATGTACGACAACAAGGATAATATGTCATACAGAAACAAAGCATGACGCTTAAGATATTGACCAATTACCACAAGTGCATGGAGCCAACTCATGAAAAAATACGCTTTTTCTCGTTCTCTGATAGCAATATCTTTGCTTGCTCTATTCTGTTCAGGAGCCAGCGCAGCTGAAAAAATCACGTTAAAACTGGCACATAACCTTGAACGCAGCCACGTGGTGCATCAGGCGTTTGAAGAGATGGCCAAAGAGGTAAACCAGCTTTCTGACGGTAATATGAAGATTCGTATTTACCCCAGTAGCCAGATGGGCAGCGCACGCGAAACGATGGAGTTATTACAAAATGGCGCGCTGGATTTGACCAAAGGTTCTGCCAGCGATCTGGAGTCATTTGATAATATCTACGCGATATATAATTTACCGTTTCTGTTTAACGATCAAAATCATTTCAATAAGGTGGTCTTCGGGGAAGTGGGCAAGGAAATAATGGATTCGACGAAAGAGAAAGGATTCTTTGCCCTTTCCGCTTATGTCGCCGGAACCCGAAGTTTTTATGCCAAAAAGCCCAT
>NZ_PIOG01000065.1:0-629 GCF_002810545.1 Klebsiella sp. A-Nf5
GCCTCTCGACGATCGCCGAGGAACATCGCCAACAATACCGCCGCCACCTCGGGTGCATTAGCTAAATCGGGAGAGCCGATAATGTCCACACCTATGCGGGAAGCATATTTCTGGTAGTTCGAACGCCCCGTAAGCTGTACGAAACCACGTCCGCGAAACCTGGCGCCATCCCCAAGGGTCATGTTACCAAGATTCTTGCCTTTGTCGGTCCCTGCGTCGTAGGCGCTGAACGCCGGCAGCCCTGGCAGCGTGTTGAACTGCGAGGGATATTCGGAAATCGGCACGAAGCCTTCGGTCTCCGCGCGGATGGTCCCCAGGGCGGCCAAGATCAACGGGATCGTCGTGAGTCCTTCGCTGGTTAACGCTGCCGCGACGTACGGCAGATAGCGCAGCACATTGGATGGTTTGGTGGCGGGGAATAAATGCTGCACCTCATCTGCCCGCAGCGTAAACGCAGGCAGCGTGATAAGCGCCAGCAGGCTCTGGCAATAGGGACCGACGACGCCATCGGCGATGATGCCGATATGCGACTGCCAGTGTCGGACCGCCGAGGCCAGCGTGGCATCGAACGTGTCGCTATTCGATGACAATGCAAACATGTTCGCATCCGCCCCCAGCGTTTTCGCCAG
>NZ_PIOG01000234.1:0-331 GCF_002810545.1 Klebsiella sp. A-Nf5
AAACTGGAAATTTTCCTGGGATATATGGATACCATGAATATTTCTAAGACGGCAGAGATAATGCATATTTCTCCGGTTAGCGTACACCGTGCGTTGCATTCTTTGGAGGATAATTTACGCTGCGATCTTTTCACACACAATGGCCGAAATTTACATCCCCTACCCGGTGCATGGGTAATGCAAAAGCAGGCCCGCGAGGTGATCAATGCAATGGAACGCTGTATTTATCTGACGCGAGAGGCTTCAGGATTCCATTCTCCTGCATTACGCTTAGGCCTACTCTATTCATTAGTATTAAAAACGGCACCGCAGATAGTACAGGGATTGAAGA
>NZ_PIOG01000271.1:0-441 GCF_002810545.1 Klebsiella sp. A-Nf5
GCGTAATCAGCGGCGACTGGCGGGCATCAGCCATCAGCGTTAACTGGACAAGCACGCCGGAAAGCGAGTCCTCTTTCTTCCAGCGAATGCTGTTGAGGAAGGTCTGCCAGCTACCGGCGAAATCAGTGAAGTAGCGTGTTGTCAGGCGGGCGCGCAGCACCTCCGGCGAGATATCGGCGGATGCGTCCTGCCGACGGTCACTGAGCACCCAGTCGATTTCCTCACGCCGGGCGGTGACCACCTGTTCTATTGCCTCTTTTACCTGTCCTTCCCACGCCTGACGGGTAAACATTCCCGGCACGGTCTGTTCGGTACTGAAAAGCGGGTCCGCCAGCGTGTCGCCGGTCATGTCTGCCAGCGTGATATCGGCGTAGTTACGGGAGACCTGTTTCAGGACGTTCTGATAGAGGGTGTTTTCCGCATTGCGCGCCCCAATCTGGC
>NZ_PIOG01000154.1:0-351 GCF_002810545.1 Klebsiella sp. A-Nf5
CAATTATGGGTCGGCAGGCGTTAGCGGCTAAATGGAGTGGGTTTCAATTGGCCCTTGCTCAGGATGGCGGCGTCCTGGATATGGCAACAAAAGGTATTGATAAACTCACCGGTGGTCTTAATCGCCTTACCGCCTGGATGCGGGCAAATCCAAATGCCACAAAATACATAACGGAAGTCGGTACCGGTATTATTGGGCTTGCGGGTGCTGGTGGTGCGATGTGGTTACTCAGTGGTTCAGTAAAAGGGCTTATAAGTCCGTTCCGTCTGCTTTATAAGCCACTATCAATGCTTGTTGACTGTGCGCCACTTGCGGCAAGCGGGATGAAGACTCTTTATTCTAAAGTTGCGC
>NZ_PIOG01000123.1:0-618 GCF_002810545.1 Klebsiella sp. A-Nf5
GAATTTCTGTCTAAAAGGCCTGCCGCAGAGCAGAGTGCAAGGCACCGCGCTGGGCGGGATATCAGTATTGACGATATCTATAATGAATTGCAGCAACATTATAAGGTTGAACATTCAGTCGCCAAAAAGTTTCGTGAGCTCGAAGAACGGGTTGAAATTGCTTCTGTTTCGGCTCGGCCGGATATGTTGGAAATTTTTGAGTTTGTTAAAAAGAGTGGTAAAAAAATCGCTATTGTCAGCGATATGTTTTTACCGCTTGAAACTATCGTTAATATGCTCGAGTCTAATGGTTTTACCGGATGGGATAAAATTTATTTATCATCAGATAAAGGTAAAAGAAAGGATACGGGTGAACTGTACGAGCTTCTTTTTACCGAGTATGGTGTTTCCGGTAATGAAGTCGTGATGATTGGCGATAACGAGCGTAGTGATTTACAGTTGCCTTGCGATCGGTTCAACACTCTCGGTTTGCATATTGTTAGAGCTACGGACTTAGCACTTCATACTCCAGAGTATGCAGGGTTAGCTAAGCAGGCGTTTAATTCGGATCTAGACGGAGAACTGACCTTTGGTCTTTTGACGAGGAAAAATTTAAGTCAAATTGGGAGTTTCTCTCCG
>NZ_PIOG01000092.1:0-125216 GCF_002810545.1 Klebsiella sp. A-Nf5
GCAAAAAAATCGGCGCACGTTCTCAATGCCTCTGCGGAGGCATTTTTTACGCCCGTCTGGCAAAACTGACAAACAAGCTGGCAAAAGCAAACAAACGCCCCGGCGCCGCTGGCTGGTAGCTTAAGGGTGACAAAGCCGACATTCGCAGCGGCAAGAGACAACACAACAATAAGATGAGGTCATCATGGCAAACGGCTTGAAATTTTCTCCTCGTAAAACCGCGCTGGCGCTGGCCGTGGCGGTGGTTTGCGCCTGGCTATCACCGGTCTTCGCCCACGGCAGCGAAGCCCACATGGTACCGCTGGATAAAACACTGCAGGCGTTCGGCGCCGATGTGCAGTGGGATGACTACGCACAAATGTTTACCCTGATAAAAGACGGCGCTTACGTCAAAGTGAAGCCCGGCGCCAAAACGGCGATCGTCAACGGTAAAACCCTTGACCTGCAGGTGCCAGTGGTGATGAAGGAAGGAAAAGCCTGGGTCTCCGATACCTTTATCAACGATGTCTTCCAGTCCGGTCTCGATCAGACCTTCCAGGTGGAAAAGCGCCCGCACCCGTTAAACTCGCTCTCGGCGGCGGAAATCAGTGAAGCGGTGACCCTTGTTAAAGCCGCGCCGGAATTCCAGCCCAATACCCGCTTTACCGAAATTTCCCTGCACGAGCCGGATAAAGCGGCGGTGTGGGCCTTTGCTTTGCAGGGAACGCCCGTTGACGCCCCGCGCACCGCCGATGTGGTGATGCTGGATGGCAAACACGTGATTGAAGCCGTCGTCGATCTGCAAAACAAAAAAATCCTCTCCTGGACGCCAGTTAAAGGCGCCCACGGGATGGTACTGCTCGATGATTTTGTTAGCGTGCAGAACATTATCAATGCCAGCAGCGAATTCGCTGAGGTGCTGAAAAAGCACGGCATTACCGATCCTGGCAAAGTGGTCACCACCCCGCTCACCGTCGGCTATTTTGATGGCAAAGATGGCCTGCAACAGGATGCGCGTCTGTTGAAGGTAGTGAGTTATCTCGATACCGGCGACGGCAACTACTGGGCGCACCCGATTGAAAACCTGGTGGCGGTGGTCGACCTTGAAGCGAAGAAAATCATCAAAATTGAGGAAGGCCCGGTGATCCCGGTGCCGATGGAACCCCGTCCGTATGATGGCCGCGACCGCAACGCCCCGGCGGTGAAACCGCTGGATATTACGGAACCAGAGGGCAAAAACTACACCATTACCGGGGATACCATTCACTGGCAGAACTGGGATTTCCACCTGCGCCTTAACTCGCGCGTCGGGCCAATCCTCTCGACGGTGACCTACAACGATAACGGCAAAAAACGCCAGGTGATGTATGAAGGTTCCCTCGGTGGGATGATCGTTCCCTACGGCGACCCGGACGTCGGCTGGTATTTCAAAGCCTATCTGGACTCCGGCGATTACGGTATGGGCACCCTGACCTCGCCGATTGTCCGCGGCAAGGACGCACCGTCGAATGCGGTGCTGCTGGATGAAACCATCGCCGACTACACCGGCGCGCCGACCACCATCCCGCACGCTGTCGCCCTATTTGAGCGCTACGCCGGGCCGGAATATAAGCACCTGGAGATGGGCAAGCCCAACGTCAGTACCGAGCGCCGGGAGCTGGTGGTGCGCTGGATCAGTACCGTCGGCAACTACGACTATATCTTTGACTGGGTGTTCCACGACAACGGTACCATCGGTATCGACGCCGGCGCCACCGGCATTGAAGCCGTTAAAGGCGTGATGGCGAAGACCATGCATGACCCCAGCGCCAAAGAAGATACCCGCTACGGGACGCTGATCGACCATAATATTGTCGGCACCACCCACCAGCACATCTATAACTTCCGCCTCGACCTCGACGTGGACGGCGAAAACAACACCCTGGTGGCGATGGATCCTGAAGTGAAGCCCAACACCGCCGGTGGCCCGCGCACCAGTACCATGCAGGTGAATCAGTACACCATTGACAGCGAGCAGAAAGCAGCGCAGAAATTCGACCCGGGCACCATTCGCCTGCTGAGCAACACCAGCAAAGAGAACCGCATGGGCAACCCGGTCTCTTATCAGATCATCCCGTATGCCGGCGGTACGCACCCGGCGGCGACCGGCGCGAAGTTCGCCCCGGACGAGTGGATCTACCATCGCCTGAGCTTTATGGATAAACAGCTGTGGGTGACGCGTTACCACCCGACAGAGCGTTATCCGGAAGGGAAATACCCGAACCGTTCCGCCCAGGATACCGGCTTAGGGCAGTACGCAAAGGATGATGAGTCGCTGACTAACCACGACGACGTCGTGTGGATCACCACCGGCACCACTCACGTGGCGCGCGCCGAAGAGTGGCCGATCATGCCGACCGAATGGGCGCACGCCCTGCTGAAGCCGTGGAACTTCTTTGACGAAACCCCAACCCTTGGCGAGAAGAAAAAGTAATCTTAACCGGCGGTGAAATCGAGCAGGATTTTACCGCCTCTTCCCGGCTGGTCGGCGGCGGTAATTGCCTCACGCCAGTCGTTCAACGCTATGCGCTGGGCCGGCGGCTGGGTGGTCGTTGTCAAGCGCAGCCAAATCTCGTCAAACGCCGCCCGCCACGCCGCCACGCTGAGTGTCGGCAACGCCTCCCGCAGATGAAACTTGCGCACCGTCGCGCTACCGCGCGTCTGGGTCAGCGGCCGCCCGGATAACAGCCCATAGGAGATCAGGGTCGACGACGCGGGCAGCACCGACAGCAGCGTATTCGCCAGTTCGCCGCCCACCGCGTCAAACACCAGATCGCTGTGTTGGCTGACCTTCTCCATCAGCGCCCGGTCGGTATCGAGGATCGGATAGATCCCGGCCTGTTCCAGGCGCGCCCGGTGCTGCGGCGAGCGAATAATCCCGCTCACCGAGCGGGCGCCCATCGCCAGCGCCCACTGTCCCAGCATGCTGGCGCAGGAGGACGATGCCGCGGTCAGCACAAGGTGTTTTCCGGCAACCGGCCAGCGCTTGAGCATCAGCATAGCCGTCAGCGGATTGATATACCCGCGGGCGGCCAGCAGATCGTCAACCGCTGGCGGCACCGGCACCAGCCAGGTCTCATCCAGATCGATAAACCGCTGCCAGGTGCCGCCCCCGCGAAGAGGTAGCACCCGCTGTCCCGCGGACAGCCGGCTGCCGTATGGCGCGGCGACCACCTCGCCAAGGCCTTCATAGCCGGCGACGGCCGGCAGTCGGGTGCGGTGGCGATAGGCGCCGGTCACGGGGATCAGATCCGAGGGATTCACCGGGGCATAGCGCATCCTGACCCGCACCCGTCCGCCCGCCAGCGGCGCCAGCGGCAGGCGTTTCAGGGTCAGCACGGCGGCCGGCGGCCCGTAGCGATCATAAACAATGGCGTCGTTGAACATCGACAGGCTCCAGACAGCGAAAGGCGGGATCATAGCAGATCCCGCCGCCAGTGGCTCACGCCCGCGGCCAAACCTGGGGGAACAGCGGGGAATCCAGCGGGTCGCCGTCCCGCAGGGTCAGCTCGGGGAACGGTGGCGACGTCACGCCGCCGCGATCGGCAAACGCGGCGTCATCCCCCACCCAGCGGGCGGAGAAGACCCGTCGCGCCCGCGCGCCGGGGTTGCCGCGGGCGCCATGGACGGTGCGGAAATGGAAGGCCACCGCATCCCCCGGCTCCAGCGCCCAGCTGACGATATCGTATTCGTCCTCATGGGCGTCGATATCCGGCAGGGTGCTGAACCGGGTGTGCTCGTAAAGCTTAGTGCCATTGAAACGGGTAGGACTGAACTCCTCCTCCCAGCGATGCGACCCGCGAATGCAGCGCAGCGAGGTGGCCTCCGCCACCGGGTCCAGCGGGATCCAGAAGCTGACGTTCTGTCTGCCGGAGACGCAATAGTAAGGCTGGTCATGATGCCAGGGAGTCACCGTGCTGCCTCCGGCCGGTTTGACCAGCGTATGTTCATGGAAAAATTTCGCCGTTTGCGACTGCATCAGCGCCGCCGCGATCTCGGCGGCCGCTGACTGAAAGACAAATTCGCTAAACGCCGGGATCCGCGACCAGTTGCAGTAGTCCTGAAAAAAAGGCGGCGAACCATCTTTGGGGATCACCGTGCGCGCATGACCATACTCGCTGGGGCTGGCCATCAGCGCCGTGACCCCTTCGGCGAGGCGCTCGACCCAGGGGGTAAAGACGCCTTTTAATAACACCGCGCCATCCGCCTGCCAGCGGTCGATGGTCGCTTGATCGATGTGGGGAGAGTGTTGATTGTGCATCGCTTGGGTTCCTGTGTTGAGGGATCAGGTGAGCGGTTCCGCCGGTTCGGCACGCATCCACGCGCAAAGCTGTCGCAGCATCGTCATACAGCGCTCGGTCTGCGCGATGCTGATGTACTCATCGGCCTTATGGCCCTGGGCCATGCTGCCCGGTCCGCAGACCAGGGTCGCGACGCCCATCTCATCGAACAGCCCTCCTTCGGTGCCGAACGCCACGGTGGAGAAGCGATCGCTGCCGCACCACTGCGCCAGCCAGCGGGCGAAGTCGGACTGCGGATCGCTGAGCAGCGGCGGATAGTGGCTTAACAGCTGGAACTGGATGTCGCTCCCACTGGCTACCCGGCGCATCTCCGGCAGCAACTGGCGACGGGCGTAGGCCGCCAGCGCCTCGGTGACCGCTTCGGGACGCATCCCCGGCAGGTAGCGGATCTCAAAATCAAAGCGGCAGGACTGCGGAACGATGTTCAGCGCGGCCCCACCCTGAATGGTGCCCACCTGCAGCGTGCTGAAAGGCGGCGAAAAGCGGCTGTCCTGCTGCCGGGCCAGATGCACGCCCAGCCGATCCAGGTGGTTGATCAGTCTGGCCGCGTAGCGGATGGCGTTCACTCCTTGCGGGGCATAGGCCGAATGGCAGGCCTGCCCCTCGATGCAGCAGCGCATGGCCAGTTTGCCTTTATGACCGAACACCGGCTGCATCTCCGTCGGCTCGCCGATGAGGCACAGCGCCGGTTTCTCCGGCGAGGCCTGCAGAAAATCCACCAGGCTGCGCACACCGAGACAGCCGACCTCTTCGTCATAGGAGAAGGCCAGATGCAGTGGCATGCGCAGCGGCGCCGCCAGAAAGTCATCCACTGCCGCCAGCACGCAGGCGAGAAACCCCTTCATATCGGCGCTACCGCGGCCATAGTAGCGGCCATCGCGCTCGGTGAGGCTGAAAGGCGGAACGCTCCACGCCTGGCCGTCCACCGGGACCACGTCGGTATGGCCCGAGAGCATCACTCCGCCGCCGCCGGACGGCCCCAGCCGGGCGTAGAGATTGGCCTTGCCGCCCGACGGGTCATAAAAGCGGCGGGACGCCACGCCGCGGGCAGTGAGAAAATCGGCGATCCAGTCGATCATCGCCAGGTTCGAATGGCGGCTGGTGGTGTCAAAGGCCAGCAGCGCGGCCAGGATCGCCCCCGGCGTGTTATTCATCGCCGGGGACGCCATAGGCGGGCGCATCGCGCGGGTCGAGCGCCCGGGTAATGTAGGCGTCCATTTGCGGCTCCCAGGCCAGCCACAGTTGCTCAAGGGCCGCCAGCGGATCCGTCTCCGCCCAGTCAATACGCAGATCGACCACCGGCCACGGGTAATCGTCCACCACCTTCACCGCCGCCGAGTGGACCGGGCCGGCCTCGCCCCCGGCGGCAATCCCCGCGCGCAGCCCGGCCAGCAGCCGGCTGGCCAGTTCACCGCTCGCCGTCTCGAAGGCGGCCACCATCGCGGCGATCACCTCGTGACTGGCCAGCATGTTGCCCGCCGCCACGCAGTTATCTCCCGCCAGGGTGCCACCGATCCCGAGAGTATGTTCTCCGCTGAACGCCGCCACTTCACCGTTGGCATCAATCGCCGCGACCTGGCGATATTCGCGGAAGCGGTCCTCCGCCAGGGCCAGGTTCAGAGCCTGCTCAACGGAGGCCCCCGCCTCAAGCGCACCAAGAATATGCGGCCCCAGCGACGGTAAGGTTATGTTCTGACTGGCGACCGCGCCGACACCGGGCAATAGCCACGGACAGCGCGATCCCACGGCCATGCTCGACGAACTAATGGCAATGCCCAGCTGACCTGATTCCGGGCAGCGGGCGCTAATAGAGAGAGTCATTCTGCTGCCTCCCCCTGCCAGTCGTCAGGGATCACTGCCGTAACCTCAATCTCCATCAGCCACTGCGGCTGCGCGAGGGCCGACACCACCACCCCGGTGGAGATGGGAAAGACGCCTTTCAACCATTTGCCCACCTCCTGATAGACCGGCTCGCGATAGCGGGGATCGATCAGATAAGTGGTGGTCTTGACGATATGCGTGAGGTCGCTGCCGGCCTCTTTCAGCAACTGCGCGACATTCTTCATCGCCTGCTCCGCCTGCGCCCGCGGGTCGCCGAGGCCAATCAGATTGCCGGCGAAGTCGGTGCCAACCTGGCCGCGAACGTAGACGGTATTGCCGGCCCGCACCGCCTGGCACAGATCGTTGTTCAGCGCCTGGTTCGGGTAGGTCTCTTTGGTGTTAAACATGCGAATACGGGTATGAGTTGGCATCAAAGCACTCCTTAAGGAAAACGGTTAACAGGACGGCTGGTAACGCTGGTACTGGCGCTGAATGGCGATCTGGTCGGCAATATATTTGGCATCGTGCCAGACGCCCCAGATAAAGGTGGACCCGCGCCGCGAGAGCCACGGCAGGCCGAGGAAATAGACGCCCGGCTCCGTCGACACGCCGCGATGATGCTGTGGCCGCTGTGCGTCATCGAAAGCGTTGACCTTCAGCCAGCGATAGTCGGTGGTGTAGCCCGTCGCCCAGATGATGGTGCTGATCCCGGCCTCGGCCAGATTGAGACTGAGCAGCGGGTCGGTAACGCAGGCCGGATCGGGCAGAAATTCACGGGCAGAGGGCTCTTCGGGCAGGTCTATACCGTTGCGGGCCACCCACGCGTCCGCGGCGTCGAGCAGCGCAAGGTAGGAGGCATCGCCGCGGCGGATATTCTCCGCCAGGTCGTGGTGAAACAGTGCTTTGTCACCGTCAAAGCCGCGGGTCTGCCCCACTAACGTGACCCCCTGATGCGCCAGCTGGCGAAAATCGACGGTATGGCCGCCGCGCGCGCCGCTCACCGCGATAGTGACATGCTCTTTACCCGGCGCATTGGCCGCAGCATCCCACATTCCCAGCACCCCGAGCCACCAGCAAAAATCGCGCTGACGATAGCGACGCGGCGGGCGGTCGTGCGCTCCCACCGACAGCCACACCGCGCGTCCGGCCCGCTGCAGCTCATCGGCAATCTGCACGCCGGAGGAGCCTGCGCCAACCACCAGCACACCGCCTTCCGGCAACTGCTGCGGGTTAAAATAGTGGGCGGAGTGGAGCTGCTGAATAGCCTGACTCTGCGGGGCGATGGCCGGGATCACTGGCCGCTGAAACGGCCCGGTGGCCGCCACGATCCGCTGCGCTTCAATCACCCCCTGCGAGGTGTCGACACGAAAGCCCGGCCGTCCGACGAGGCGTTCGGCCCTGAAAACCTCCACCCCGGTATGGATCGGCGCATTGAAGCTGCGGGCATAGGCGGCAAAATAGTCTGCCACCTGCTCTTTGCCGACAAAGCTGTCTGCCGGGCAGTCCGGGAACACCATGCCCGGGAACCGATCGTGCCAGGCCGGGCCGTTGGCGACCAGCGAATCCCAGCGTCCGCTGCGCCAGGCCTGGGCAATACCCTGCTTTTCCAGCACCAGGTGGGGGATATCCAGCCGGGTCAGATGCTCGCTCATGGCGACGCCCGCCTGCCCCGCGCCCACCACCAGGGTATCGATCTCGGTAATCTGTTCAGTCATTTCGCTATCCTTCAAGCACAGTTGCCGACGACGTCGCCGGAATTGACGGCTTTCAGGTTATTTAACTGTGACGAATTGGTAAAATATTATAAAACGATCGACTGAATAGAATTTTACGAGGCTGAGTGACGACAAAAAATAATGCCTGCCGGATCGACAGGCGTTATTTCAGGCGTGAGTTGGGGTTAATTCGATGCTGCGACAATAATCCATAAACAGTTGCGTCGGCCGCGTGGGCTCATTATTCGCGAGATGCGCCATAATTAAGGTTGAGGCGGGCATCTCGTCGGCAATATCCCGCTGCACCACTCTTTCGCCATCGTAGGTCATATCACAGCAGGGCCGGGTGACCAGCACCGAAAAACCCAACCCCTGGCCCACCATACAGCGCACCATTTCAATGGAGGGGGAACTGTAAGCCACTTCCGGGTGATAACCCTTTTCCTTAAAGATGGAGATAAAATAATTTTTACTGGGGACCGCATCGAGGAGGATCATCGGCTCGCGGCTCAGCTCCTGCAGCGTCACCTGCGCCTTCTGCGCCAGCGGATGCGCGGCGGGCAGCAGCGCGTAGGGTTTATGCGGGGCATTGAGCCGCTCTTTATTGATCGAGTGGCCGAGCTCCAGATCGTAAACCAGCGCCAGGTCGAAGCGGCCGCGGTGCAGGCCATGCATCAGCTCATGCTGTTCGCCGTCGTACAGATGCAGGGTGATGTCCGGGTAGCATTTTTTAAACCCGGCCACCAGCTTCGGCATATACAGCGGGGCGACCGATTCAAAGCAACCGATGGAGATCATGCCAGAAACCAGCTCTTTATCCGCTCGCGAATTCTGTTCGAACTCCCAGGACAGGCGCAGCAACTCTTTCGCTTTATCGTAGATCCGCCGGCCGCTGGAGGTGAGCGAAACGCCCTGCGCATGGTGGCGAATAAACAGCTGCTGGTCAAAGGTGCTCTCCAGATTCTTGATGGCAATCGAAATCGACGGCTGCGCAATGTGCAGCTGGCGGGAGGCCTCGGCGATACTCTCCGTCTCCACCACGGTGACGAAATATTTGAGCTGCTTCAGGGTAAATCGGTTCATAGCATCACCATTGATAAAATATGGTCCGGCGCACACGGGGAATAGTTTTCCTCTAAGTCCCAAGCAATCCGCGTGCCACCCGCGGAAAAGAGCGGCGCGTTGCCCGACAAGGGGCGACAATATTTATTATTGCTCTACGCCCGCCTGGTTTATTTCCGCCGTTGCACCATCATGCGCCACGCTGCACGCCAGACAGGCAGCGTCTGCCCCAGTTTCGCGCAAAATAACCTGTCTGCGCAAAATAGCGTTATTGAATTACAGTCATTGTTTTTAAATTGTTTACGCAAAGTATCTTAACAATCACTTTAAATTCCATATCGTTAATATCGCTGTATAGTTTTTTTAAACTTAAAGGCCAAAAATTTACTAATTGCCTCTGAAAGCATCCTGCCAGCATAGTGTATTCGCACGATGAATACCGGTGGCTCCCCATTACGGCACAGCCGAGCCACTTTCATTTTTGATAATTATGACGAGTGAAATAGCCCATGACGTTTAACTGGAACTACATGTTAAGCCTGCTCAGCGATGCCGATTTTTGGTGGGCCACCTGGACCGTCATTAAATTAAGTCTGCTGACCTGGGGCTGCAGTATTGTGCTCGGATTTATTCTGGCGCTGGCCAAACAGTCGCCGCGCGGCTGGTTATCCACCCCAGCCCGGCTGTATATCTGGTTATTTCGCAGTATGCCGCTGCTGGTCCTGCTGATTTTTGTCTACAACATGCCGCAGGCGCTGCCCTCCTTCGCCCCGGTGCTGAACGATCCCTTCTGGGCCGGTCTGCTGGCGATGGTCCTCAGCGAAGCGGCTTATATCGCCGAGATCCACCGCGGCGGGTTGCTCTCCATCCCTCGCGGGCAGAGCGAAGCCGCGCGGGCCCTGGGATTGCGCTACGCCGGGATCCAGTGGCGGGTGATCATCCCCCAGGCGCTGCGCGTCGCCCTGCCGGCGCTGGCCAATGAATATATCGCCATCGTGAAGCTCAGTTCGCTGGTGTCGGTCATCTCACTGACCGAAATATTGATGGTCGGCCAGCAGCTCTACTCGCAGAACTTTCTGGTCATGGAGACCATGACGGCCGTGGCGTTTTATTACATCTTTATCGTCACGGTGTTCGATTTTCTGCTGAAACGGCTGGAGAACTACCTTGACGTGACCCAGCGCAATACCGCTCGTCCGGTAGATGCCGAGATGCAGCGGCTGGCCAGCGCCCGCCGCCCGGCGATGGCGCGCAGCGTCACCCAGAGTCATGAGCCGGCGCTGCAGGCCTCTAAGCTGCATAAGGCCTACAACAACGTCGAAGTGCTGGGGGCGGTGAGCCTGCAGATCCAGCCCGGCGAGGTGGTCTCGGTCATCGGCCCGTCAGGCTCGGGAAAAACCACCCTCATTCGTCTGCTGAACGGTCTTGAGCAGATCGATAACGGCGAAATTCAGATTAACGGTCAACCCTTTATTCACCTCGACCGTCAGGGGCAGCAGAAGCCGCGCTTTATGGAGAATGCCGAACATCGCCTGAACATCGGCATGGTGTTCCAGAGCTTTAACCTGTTCCCGCATCTGACCGTGTTCGGCAATCTGCTGCTGGCCCCGCGCTATCACCATCTGGCGACCGACGCGGAGCTGCGCCAGCACGCCTGCGAACTGCTGCACAAAGTGGGCATGCTGGAGCACGCCTGGAAGTATCCGCACCAGCTCTCCGGCGGACAGCAGCAGCGGGTAGCTATCGCCCGCGCCCTGATGATGCGTCCGCAGATCATGCTGTTCGATGAGCCCACCTCGGCGCTGGATCCGGAAAAAGTGAATGAAGTGCTGCAGGTTATCGAATCCCTGGCCCACGAAGGCATCACCATGGTCATCGTCACCCACGAGATGAACTTCGCCTTCAAAGTGTCCGACCGGATCGTGTTTATGGAGAAAGGCCGGGTGGTGTGCGATGACACGCCGCAGGCGATGCGTAGCGGGCAACACCCGCGGGTCGAGGCCTTTCTGAAAGATGTTTCTCTGGCTTAACTATCGGAACGTGAAGAGGAAAAACTATGATTGCGCAGTGGCAAATTGATCAGTTTCATCAGCAGGGTTTTCTGGTGGTCGAAGAGGTGCTTTCCAGCGCCGACATCGCCGCCCTGCAGAGCGATTTCGACGGCTGGGTCGAGGAGAGCCGCAGTCACGCGACGGTGTGGGGAGAAACCCTCGACGGGCGGCCGCGCTTCGATATCGAGCGCGATCATGCTCCTGACCATCCGTCGCTGCGCCGGGTCGCCTCCCCGACGGAGATCTCCGAGGCCTATCGCCATACTGCGCTGAACTCGCGGATGGCGACCATCGCCGCGCAGCTGATCGGCGGCAGCGGCACCCGCTTTCATCACAGCAAAATTAACTCCAAGCTGCCGCACACCGCCACCGAGGTGAAATGGCATCAGGATTTCCTCTTCACCCCACACAGTAATGACGACATCATCACCGCCCTGCTGATGGTCAGCGAAGTGACGCCAGAGAATGGCCCGCTTAACGTGGTGCCTGGCAGCCATCAGGGGCCGCTGTGGTCCCACTGGCAGGAGGGTCGCTTCACCGGGGCGGTGGATGATGAAGTAGTGGCGACGCACTGCCAGCAGCCGCAGGCCTGTTTTGGCCCGGCGGGCTCAGTCTGCTTTATGCATACCCGCCTGCTACACGCCTCCAGCCCCAACGAGACCGCCCTGCCGCGCACCCTGTTCATCAGCGTCTACGCCGCGGAGGATGCGCTACCCTACGGCGAAAACCCGCTGCCGAGCCACCATGCTGGCCAACTTGTCGCGGGAGAAGAGAGCGGTCTGGTGCGCAGCACCGATAACCAGCTTCGTCTGCCGCAGAAGCCGCGCGGCGCTTCGTTTTTTGTTCAGCAGGCCGGCGCCGATCGCGCCAGCATGTAATTTGCCCACACTCCGGAGGTTTTATGACACGCATTTACGCACCACGCCCGCTGACCCTGCTGCTCTGCGCAGCGGCTGCCCTGACATCCTTTAGCGCACTGGCCTTTCAGCAAAGCGGTAAGATCACCGCCGGTTCTGACATGACCTTTTTTCCTTACGAGTACATGGAAAACAATAAGCCAGCCGGTTTTGATATCGAGCTGCTCGATGGTCTGGCAAAGACTATGGGCCGTGAAGCAGTGAATATCGATACCCGCTTCCCCAACCTGATCCCCGGGCTGCAGGGTGGGCGCTTCGATATCACCAACTCGTCGATGTACATTACTGCCGAACGCCTGAAGGTGATCGATATGGTGCCGTACCTGAAAAGCGGGGAAGCGATCCTCGCCCGCAAAGGCGGCGACTACCAGCCTAAGACTCCGGAAGCGTTCTGCGGCCATAAAATCGGCTCGATGGGCGCCACCTCCTGGCTGGCACAGCTGCAAAAGCTCTCCACCGACTACTGCGTGAAGAAAGGGCTGAAGCCGATTGCGCTGAGCGTCTATACCACCGACCCGCAGACCACCCAGGCGCTGCTGTCGCGCGCCGTCGATGCGCAGATCACCGATGCCGCCGTGGCGCGTGGGGTGGTGGAAAAACTGGGTGACCGGGTGGTGATCTCCTCTGACACGCTGATCTATCCGGTGCTGAACGGCTTTGGCGTCAAAAAGGGCAACACTGAGGTGAAAACCGCCCTCGAAGAGGCGCTGAAAAAATACAGCGCGACGCCGGAATATGCTGCCCTGCTGAAGAAATATCACTTCCAGGCGCCGACGGCGGACGATCTGCAGACCCTGATGCCGAAAGCGGAGTAATGCCCATGCGCGATTCCGATGAAGAGCAGATCCGCATCGACCTGGCGGCCACCTTTCGCATCATTGCCCATCTCGGCATGCATGAGGCGGTGGCCAACCATTTCAGCGCCGCGCTCTCCGCCGACGGGAAAACGTTTTTACTCAACCCGAAGTGGAAACACTTTTCGCGCATCCGCGCCAGCGATCTGCTGGTGCTGAACGCCGATGATGAACGTTGCGCCGCGCGCCCTGACGTCGATGCCACCGCGTGGGCCATTCACGGGCAGATCCATCAGCGGCTCCCTGACGTAAGGGTGGTGCTGCATTTGCACCCGGTGTACACCACCAGCGTCGCCTGTCTGGCGACGCCGCAGATCCTGCCCATCGACCAGAACACGGCCCGCTATTTTAACCGGGTCGCCGTCGATACGCTGTATGGCGGGATGGCGGACACCGCGGCAGAAGGCGCCCGGCTGGCGGGCCTGCTGGCGGACAAACGCCGCCTGCTGATGGGCAATCACGGGGTGCTGGTGACCGCCCCGACCATCGGCGAAGCGTTCGATGATATCTGGACCCTGGAGCGCGCCTGTCAGATCCTGATCACCGCCTGGTCCACCGGCCAGCCGCTGAAGGTACTGTCAGACGCGGTAGCGGAAAAAACGGCCCAGGACTGGGAGAAGATCGCCGATTTCTCGCGTCAGCATTTTGCCGAAATGAAGCAGTTAATGATCGACCTCGATCCCTCCCTGGTGGACTAACCCCGCGCCTGCCCGGGTCAGCCCGGGCCGTCGCTGGCTGCCGCCAGCAGCGGCACGATGATATCGCTGAGCGGTGTCGGAATGCCGTGCTGACGCCCGCGACGCTGCACCACGCCGTTACGAATATCCCACTCCAGCGGTCGGCCATGCAGGCGATCGATCAGAATAGAGGTGCTTAAGTCGGCAGGCGCCCGGTGAAAGCCGGCGATAATCTCCTCCGGCACGCTGTCGCCCAGGGCGGCCCCTTCCGCCCGCGCCACCTGCAGACATTCGCGCAAATAAGCCAGTCCGAGGGCAGTGATGTCCTCCCGGGCAAACATCCCGGCGCGTCGTCCGGTCAGCACCATCAGTCCGGCGACGGCGTTCTGCAACAGTTTACGCCAGGCCACGGTGGTAAAATCCGCCGCCAGGTCCACCGCGCAGCGGGTCCCCGCCAGCGCCTGCTGTACCCGCTCTGCCCCCGGCAGATCCGGGAGGGTCAGGCGCGGCGTGGCGCGCAGCCAGACAGAGGCATCGGCATCGCGCTGCGCCGGAAACCAGACCACCGAGGGCAACACCGTCGCGCCGCCGGTCAGGGGGGCAAACTGCTGGCGCTGCTCAACGCCGTTTTGCAGCACGCACACCACGGTGTCCGCGGAACACAGGGCCGTCAGCCAGGGGGCGATGGCCTCCGTCTGTGTGGTTTTCACCGCGACAAACACCAGGTCGAAGGGGGCGGCTATCGCCGTTGGGTCGGTATGCACCGGGCCGGGCACCACGATCTCGCCCTCGTCAGTGCGCAGCACCAGCGCCGAATGGGCGGTACGGCCGCAGACCACCGGCGCCCTCCCCACCGCAAACAGGGCGGCGGCGATAGTCGTGCCGATGGCGCCGGGACCAATAAGTGCAACCTTAGGAAATGCTGTCATGCCGAAGACCTCCTGATGATTCACCGCCCTGGTTGGGCAAAGATTGCCCTCCACAGTAGCGAGAAAGACCGGAGGTCGGCAAGCGGGACGTCGGGAAAAGCGATGCGCCTTCCCCGACAGAGGCCTAGTAACGCACGCAGACAGATTTGGTTTCGCACCAGCCGTCGAGCCAGTCCGGGCCGAAATCGCGGCCGGTACCGGACTGCTTCATGCCGCCGAAAGGCAGGTTGGCGTCAATCAGGGTATGGCTGTTGACCCAGACCGTTCCCGCCTGCAGACGGTCGGTGTAGTTCAGGGCCTGGGTCAGATCGCGGGTCCAGACGCTGGCGGTCAGGCCAAAATCGCTGTCGTTGGCCAGGCGCAGCGCCTCCTCGCCGTCGGCCACCCGCACCAGGTTCACCACCGGGCCAAATACCTCCTCACGGGTGAGTCGCAGTCCGGCGTCGGGGTTAACCACCAGTGTCGGCGGAATATAGTACCCCCCCGCATCCGGTCCGGCGCTGCCGCTGATAAGCTCTGCCTTCTGCTGGCGAGCCTCTTCGAGGTAGGCCGCCACCTTGTCGCAGTGGGCCCGGGAAACCACCGGGTTGATCTGCGCCGTCTCCTGCATCCCCGGCCCCACCTGCAGCGATTTCACCGCCTGCTCGAAACCGCTGACCAGGGTGTCAAACAGCGGCGCTTCGATGTAGATCCGCGAGCTGGCGGCGCAGACCTGCCCCTGATTGAGGAAGCTACCGGTCATCAGCCCCTCAATAACCCACTGGGGATCGGCATCTTTGAGCACAATCGCCGGGTTCTTACCGCCCAGTTCCAGCGTCACGCGGGTCAGGCGGTCGGCGGCCACGCGGGCAATCTGTTTCCCGGTCGCCGTCGAGCCGGTAAAGCTGACCTTCGCCACCTGCGGATGGGCGGTCAGCGCCGCGCCGCAGCCGGCACCGCTGCCGGTGACCACGTTGAACACCCCGTCAGGAATGCCCGCCTGGGTCGCCAGCTCCGCCACCCGCAGCAGGGTCAGCGGGGTGGTTTCAGAGGGTTTGATGACGATCGAACAGCCCGCCGCCAGCGCCGGCATGACCTTCCACATGCCGATCATCAGCGGGAAATTCCACGGGACGATGCCCGCCACCACCCCGACCGGCTCTTTTTTGGTCCACGCCTGGTAACGCGCCCCTTGCGGGAACGGGATCGACACGTCCAGCGTCCGGCCGCTGATCTTGGTGGTCAGCCCCGCGGTGTAGCGCATCCAGTTCAGGGTGCAGCCGACCTCAAAGGCGCGAGAGATCGCAATGGATTTGCCCTGCTCGAGGGTTTCCAGTTGCGCCAGCTCTTCGCCGTGCTGCTCCACCAGATCGGCAAAACGCAGCAGGATGCGTTCACGGTCGGCCGGGGTGCGCCCGGCCCAGCGGCGATCGACAAAAGCGCGCCAGGCGGACATCACCGCCCGGTCAACATCCGCCGGGCTGGCGTCGGCGGTGGTGGCAATCGCCTGCCCGGTGGCCGGATCCCAGACGGTTAACCGGTTTTCGCTCTGCGCGGCGCAGGGGGCGCCGTCGATATACAGGCCATGCTGACGGTCTAAAAACTGCTGGACGCTGGCAAGCAGCGCTATCTGAGAGGTGGACATACCCTTTCCTTATTCTTCGCGGATAGTGCTTTCAGTCTATGTCCGGTTGGCGGCTGGCGCTTTTTTCTCTGTGACATTCGTTTGCGCCGCTGTGACAGTCGCCGCAAATCCGCGGCTTGCCCTGGCAGAAATGTGCCGCAGGTAATAGTTCTTTCATATACCCGCCATCGCGGCCTTGCCTGAGGCGGCATAAATGCAACAATGCGGAAACATTGTTATTACAGGAGAAGGGCGAATGATGACCACGGCAGAGGGGGGGCTGGCGTACCAGCGCTGGCTGGCGACGATCAATCAGGTCTGCGGCCATTTCGCCGCCCGGCCGCTGGAGGGGCGCTTCCACGGCGAGATTGACGCCCGCTACGCCGGTAACCTCAAGGTCAGCACGGTCACCGCCGCCGGCGTTAATCTCTACCGCACACACAATGAGATAAAACGCGATAACGACGCCTGGTTCTACACCGTATTTCAGCTTGCCGGCGAAGCCATCATCGAACAGGACGATCGCCAGGTGACGCTGGCGGCAGGCGATATCACGTTAATCGACGCCGCCCGCCCCTGCTCGATTGTCTGGCAGCAGACCTCGCGTCAGGCCTCCCTGCTGCTGCCGCGCCAGCGGGTGGCGCCCACAGGCGACATCGCCACCGCCTGCCGGCTGGACAAATCCCTGCCAATGGTGCAGCTCAGCCAGCGACTGTTGCTGGAAAGCATGGGCGGCACGACACTCTCCGTCAGCGAGAGTGAAGCGGCGCTGGAGGCGATCGCCTGCCTGTTACGCCCGGTGCTGCATCAGCGCGAGCCTACCCCTTCCCGGCGGGAAAAGCAGTTTCAGAAGATTATTGCGTTAATCGATGCGTCCATTCAGTCGGAGCATTTGCGCCCGGAGTGGCTGGCCAGCGAGACGGGGATGTCGGTACGCAGCCTGTACCGGCTGTTTGCCGACAAAGGGCTGGTGGTGGCGCAGTATATTAAGAACCGGCGGTTGGACCTGTGTGCCAGGGCGTTACAGAATGTCCATGACGACGAAAAGCTGGCGGGGATCGGCTACCGCTGGGGCTTTAGCGACCACAGCCATTTCTCCACCGCCTTTAAGCAGCGCTTTGGCGTCTCGCCGGGCGAATACCGCAAGCGCTGCCGCTGATCATTTACGCCGCCACTGGCCGTTCAGCCCCTGGACGTACTCCCCGGGCTGAGCGCGGGCCACCAGCTTCTGCCCGGCCATTTTCGCCACTTCATCTACCGGCAGATTGTTGTCATCCGCCAGCTGCTGATAGCTTTCGCTGCGCGCGGCATTGATCTGCTTCACCAGCGCTAAGGTCTCTTTATCCTGGCGCAGCGGCGCCAGATAGCCGTTCAGCGTTTCCCCCACCCGCCCCTGCTGCCGCGCTTCGCTCAGGGTCAACGCCAGCGCGGGCGCGCTGAGTAAGGTCAGCGCCAGCGCTGCGCTTAACAGTCGTTTTCTCATCGTCGCCTCAGAACAAATCACTGCGGGATTTCAGCAGGTTTTCCACATCCTTATCGACCTTGATGTGGATCTCATGCTCAATTTTGACATTCATATTAATAGTGATGGGCTCTTTCGAGGCCGCAATTTCGATACGCGGCGTACAGCCGGCGAGCAGCATCGGCGCCACCATGGCCAGTAGCAACTTATTCATTTAGGTTCCTTACATGTCTTACCGTCCGTACAGTGCCGCACGGGCAGCATGGCATTCTGTTCGAGCCACGCCTGTAAATTGTCGCCGAAGCGTAAACTGCGCCACAGGTCGAAAATATTCTCTTCATGAGCGTAGTTTAAATGCACGGTACTGCTTTTCCCTTCCACCCGGCTGGTGCCGTTGATGGTGGCCTTAAGCGTCAACACGCCCAGATTGTCGAGGTTAATCCGCGTCCACGAGCGGGAGATCTCCATATAGCGCAGCCAGTTAATCGCCGCCCCGGCGGAGACATTGTCCGCCACCAGCGCATCGGCAGTGTCTTTATCCAGCCGCAGGGTCATCGGCCCGTCATTGCGCAGCCAGCCGTCGTGGATGATCCATTGGTTGTTTTCCAGCCACAGCGGCAGCGCGCCGCTCACCGCGCCGGACATGGCGAACTGCTTCACCTTGACGGCGCTGGTGAGTTCGCTGCTGGAGATATGCTGCAGGCGGATCAGCGCCGGATCACGCTGCGGCATGCGCAGCTGCAGCAGCGTCAACTTACCGCCTAACAGATCGACGCTGACGTCGCTGAGCTGCAGCGGATTGGCCTCACTCCACGGCCAGGTGCCCTGCAGGTCCGCCGTCAGATTGCGCGCGGTAACCTGGTTGACGATTTCGCCAATACGCAGGGAGACCGGACGGCGGGTGCCCAGTTGCCATTGGCCATCGCTGAAACGGAATGGCAGCACGAAGTCGACGCCGTTAATCTGGTTATCCGGCATCCAGGCGCTGCCTCCCTTCAGCACGCCGTGGCCGCCCGCCTCAAATCCCTGCCCGGCTGCCGCCGAAAAGGCCACCTGCGCATAGAGACTCCCTTCCCGCAGGTTCATCTTCCAGTCCGGTGGCACCAGCGGCTGGAACACCGTCAGCGACTGTTTTGGCCACCACGCCTGGCCGCGCAGCCGTTCGCCGTCCCAACGCCCGGTCAGCCGCACCGGGCCAATGGTATCGGCGTGCAGGGAGCCGGTGAACTGGAACCACGTCGGATCCCGGCCGTCGAGGGCAAATTTCAGCGTTGACGCCGGGAGATAGCTGCCGCCGGAAAAGGTGGTTTTTGCCGCGTCCAGCGACAGCGCGCCGGTCAGCCGCGGGTGCTGGGCATCACGCAGCCAGCGGATCGGCTGCTCGAGCGTCAGACGCGGCGTACTGACCCGCATCGTGCCGTACTCGAGCTTATCGAAGCCGGTGGAGAGGCTGCTCAGGGTAATGGCATTGTCGCGCCACTCCCCGCTGCCCTTCACATCCCAACGCGCCTGCATCGGGGTGAAGTGTCCCTCACCCCAGTAGCGCCATTGCCAGCGGCCGCTGTCAGGCAGAAAATCGCTCGCCTGACCGTCCAGATGCAGCGTAAAGTCGCCCATCTGCTGCTCATGGGCGCGGAGGATCGCCTGCAGGCGGCCATCGACGCCCTGCTGGGTCACTTTCACCCCAGCCAGCGGCCAGCGAATTTCATCAATATTCAGCGCATCGATCACCCGTCCTCGCGAACGCAGCAGCGCCCCGGGATGAAACGCCAGCTGCGGGCTGACCAACGACCCGCTGAGCTGGGCCGGCAGCGCCGCGTAGAAGATCATCTCACCCAGCTTGGCCTCGCCGGTGAGCCGCAGCGGCATGTCGCTGTTATCCATGCTTAGCTTGCCCGGACCGATATTCAGCACTGCGTTGCCTTTGCCAGCATGCCCCTCGGTGAGGACATTTAAGCGACCGCTGACGGTCATCTGCTCGGTCCCCTGCTGCCAGTTGCCCACCGACAGTGCGACACGCCCGCTGAGCGGATAGTTCTGGTAGCGGGTGCGCCAGCGGCCGTCGCTGATGGTGATCCGCTCCGGAGTGATCTCCCACGGTAAGTCCAGGATCGGTTCTACCTCGCCGCGCGGCGTCACCAGCAGCTGGCCGCGATTGTGCTGCCACTCGAGCTCGGCATCGATCCATTCCGCGGTCTGTGGAAATTCAAAGGTGCCCTGCATCTGGCCGTCGACCGGCAGGCCATCCGGCACCAGCGGCAGATGGAAGGTCCCCACCAGCTTCACCGGCGGCTGATCGTCAGTCAGCCGGGCGCTGAACTGGCTGACGGTGAGGGCCTGGCCGCGCAGGCGCGCCTGCAGACTCAGTTCCTTACCGGCAAAGCCGATGTCCTGCTGCGCTGGCGTCAACGACATCACCAGCCGCCCCTGCCATTTCTCCCACGGCGACAGCCGCAGGTTATCAATCGTTAACCAGCTGTAGGGCAACATCGATTGCCATTCGGCGAGGGTGCGCGGCGATCCCGGCGTGGGCTCGCTGGCCGGCAATTTGCTCAGACAAGCGCTGTTGATGTCCAGCTGGCCAATATGCAGCCGCCAGCGGCTGGGACGCGAGAGGCGGGTATCGGTCACCCGGGCGAGTTCACAGTCACCCACCAGATAGCGCAGGTCGGGGATCAGCAGAGCGGACCGCGTCAGACGCGGGCTCTCCTGCAGCGAGATACGAGTGCCCACGGGCAGCCAAATGCCCGCCAGCGTCGGCACCCAGTGGGTCAGCGTCAACAGCAGCGTTAGCGGCAATAACACCAGCACTAACACCAGCGCGATGGCGGCTTTATATTTACCCTTCATGGGCAGTTAATATCCTGATTCAACATAAGTAAAAGCCGAATGGCGTCTATTGTGACACGTTCGACCAGTGAGTGAAAGTTTGCGGCCTGTTAAAGCATAGTTGCCAGCGGGTATCGCGGCGCGGCGATCGGCCGTCATCATTTAGCTTTTGTTTAAGCAACGCCTGCCACACTCCAGCCAGACAGAATGGCTTGCGGGAGAGACGGTGTCGTTCATTATTTCGCTCATTGAGAGCGCACAGGGCCACTATCCATGGGTGTTGCTGATTGTTTTCCTGCTCACCTTCACTAAATCCTGCGCGCTGGTGTCGCTGGCGATCCCGGGCACCTCCGGTCTGCTGCTGTTGGGGACATTCGCTTCCGCCAGCCTCGGTCATTTCCTGTTAATGTGGTCCAGCGCCAGCCTCGGCGCCATCGGCGGATTCTGGCTCTCGTGGTGGTTAGGCGTTCGCTATCGTCACCGCCTCACACAGTTACGCTGGCTGACCGCCGAGCGGCTGGCCCGCAGCCGACTCTTTTTTCAGCGCCGCGGGCTGTGGGCGGTCTTTTTCAGTCGCTTCCTCTCTCCCCTGCGCGCCACCCTGCCCCTGGTCAGCGGCGCCAGCGGCCTGCCGCTGTGGCCATTTCAGTGGGCTAACGTTACCTCTGGATTACTGTGGCCGCTCCTGCTGCTCTCCCCCGGCGCTTTTAGCCTCAGTTTGTGGTGAAAAAACTTTGTCTTTCAAAGAGATTCCGCAAATCCGCGATATGCTCTAGAATTAGCATAAGCACCTGCTATTTAAACTATTTTTTAATAATTGTACGATTATTTTAAATATGCTACCGTGACGTTATAATCACTGGAGAAAAGTCTTATGAAAATCGCGGTTTACAGTACGAAGCAGTACGATAAAAAGTACCTGCAGCACGTGAATGATACCTACGGCTTTGAACTGGAATTCTTCGACTTCCTGCTGACAGCGAAGACCGCCAAAACCGCCAACGGTTGCGAAGCGGTGTGTATCTTCGTCAATGACGATGGCAGCCGCCCGGTGCTGGAAGAGCTGAAAGCCCACGGCGTGAAGTATATCGCCCTGCGCTGCGCCGGGTTTAACAACGTCGACCTCGAGGCGGCGAAAGAGCTTGGCCTGCGCGTGGTCCGCGTCCCGGCGTACTCTCCGGAAGCCGTCGCTGAGCATGCGATCGGCATGATGATGTCGCTCAACCGCCGCATCCACCGCGCCTACCAGCGTACCCGTGATGCCAACTTCTCTCTCGAAGGCCTCACCGGTTTCACCATGTACGGCAAAACCGCCGGGGTGATCGGCACCGGCAAAATTGGCGTGGCGATGCTGCGGATCCTCAAAGGTTTCGGTATGCGTCTGCTGGCGTTCGACCCGTACCCAAGCGCCGCCGCGCTGGAGCTGGGGGTGGAATATGTCGACCTCGCCACGCTGTACAAGGAATCGGACGTGATCTCCCTGCACTGCCCGCTGACCGACGAAAACTACCACCTGCTCAATCGCGAGGCGTTTAACCAGATGAAGGACGGGGTGATGGTGATTAACACCAGCCGCGGCGCGCTGATCGACTCTCAGGCGGCCATCGACGCCCTGAAGCACCAGAAAATTGGCGCGCTGGGGCTGGACGTTTATGAGAACGAACGCGATCTGTTCTTTGAAGACAAATCCAACGACGTTATCCAGGACGACGTCTTCCGCCGCCTCTCCGCCTGCCACAACGTACTGTTCACCGGCCACCAGGCGTTCCTCACCGCTGAGGCGCTGATCAGCATTTCGGAGACCACTCTGGGCAACCTGCAGCAGGTCGCCAACGGCGAAACCTGCCCGAACGCCATCGTCTGATTCCTTTCCCTTTTGTGCTCCTCTCCCGGGGGGAGCACATTCAGATAATCCCCACAGATCCCCGCTGCGATACCGTTACACTGGCTTTATTTTATTAGTAATGTGAATGTTTCGGAGTACAAATGAACAAATTTGCAGCGCTACTGGCGGCAGGTATGCTGCTGTCCGGCTGTGTCTACAACAGTAAGGTGTCCACCGGCGCGGAACAGCTGCAACATCATCGCTTCGTGCTGACCAGCGTCAACGGCCAGGCGGTCAACGCCGGCGACCGGCCGCTGGAGCTGAGCTTCGGTGAGAAGATGGCTATTACAGGCAAGGTGTATGTAACGGGCAATATGTGCAACGGCTTTAGCGGGGAAGGTAAGGTGTCGGACGGCGCGCTGAAGGTGAAGTCGCTGGCAATGACCCGGATGCTGTGCAACGATGCCCAGCTTAATACCCTTGACGCGACGATCGGCAAGATGCTGCGCGAGGGCGCACAGGTCGATCTGACGGAAAACCAGTTGACGCTGGCGACCGCCGACCAGACGCTGGTCTATAAGCTCGCCGACCTGATGCACTAGCCGGCATTGAGGTGCCGCTGACGCTGCCCCGCGACGGGGCGCCGTTAGTAGCCGCAGCTGCCGCCTGCCAGCGCCTGCTCGCTGCAGCGTTTGCCGTTCGGCAGCGCACACATGCCAATCGCCGAACCATCGAGCTGACGAGCCACCGATAACGAGCCGCCTATCATGGCGCAGTTGGCCTGACCGGCGTCGCTCATCGCCGCCCGCATGCCTGGCGTGACGTGCGCCGCCGTGGCCTGCTGAACGGGTTCACTACTGCACGCCGACAGCAACAGCGCCGCACAACCTACTAACATCGCAGCTCGCATTCTCTCTCCCCTCGGAAACGTCTTAAAAAAGCAAACCCCAGAATAATAGGCAGCGTGGCGGGCGGCGTCGAGAGGGGAAGTACGTATTTATGCGCCTCATTAACATTTTCTAGCAAATTTTCGCCGAAAGCTTGATCTGCTCCGGCCTGGTCGCCGGGCGCGCGTGGTTCCCCCCCTCTGCAGGCAGCCATTTTCTCCGCGAACCATGCAAAATATTGATCTGGTCACGGGTGCCCGGCGCATTGAGGACACAAATGCAAAAATGGCCGCGCCAACGGTTTGCTAAACTACCCCTTATATAATTACAGGGCGCGTCGCGGTTTCACGTGTCCATTCTTTTGCGCAATGTAAGGGTGTCTTCATATGATTACGATTGATGGTAATGGCGCGGTCGCTTCCGTCGCGTTTCGCACCAGTGAAGTTATCGCCATCTACCCGATCACGCCCAGTTCAACGATGGCGGAACAGGCCGACGCCTGGGCCGGCAATGGGCTGAAAAACGTCTGGGGCGATGTACCCCGCGTGGTCGAAATGCAGTCGGAGGCAGGCGCCATTGGCGCCGTACATGGCGCGCTGCAGACCGGCGCCCTCTCCACCTCCTTTACCTCATCGCAGGGCCTGCTGCTGATGATCCCCACGCTGTACAAACTGGCCGGCCAGCTGATGCCGTTTGTGCTGCACGTCGCCGCCCGCACCGTCGCCACCCACGCGCTATCGATCTTCGGCGATCATTCCGACGTCATGGCCGTGCGGCAAACCGGTTGCGCTATGCTGTGCGCCAGCAGCGTCCAGGAGGCGCAGGATTTTGCGCTGATCTCGCATATCGCCACCCTGCAAAGCCGGGTGCCGTTTATTCATTTCTTTGATGGTTTCCGCACCTCGCACGAAATCAACAAAATCGCCCCGCTGGCGGATGACACCATTCGCGCCCTGCTACCGCAGGATAAAATCGCCGAGCATCGCCAGCGCGCGCTCAATCCGGAACACCCGGTGATCCGCGGAACCTCGGCCAACCCCGACACGTACTTCCAGTCCCGGGAGGCCACCAATCCGTGGTACGACGCGGTCTATGACCATGTTGAGACGGCGATGAACGACTTCGCCGCCGCCACCGGCCGTCAGTACAAACCGTTTGAGTTTTACGGCCACCCGCAGGCAGAGCGCGTGATCGTCATTATGGGTTCGGCTATCGGTACTTGCGAAGAGGTGGTTGATGAACTGCTGAGCCGCGGCGAGAAAGTCGGCGTGCTGAAAGTGCGCCTCTATCGCCCGTTCTCCGCCGCCCACCTGCTGGCAGCACTGCCGGAAAGCGCCCGGGCGGTAGCGGTGCTCGATCGCACCAAAGAGCCTGGCGCGCTTGCCGAGCCGCTGTATCTCGATGTGATGACCGCCCTGGCGGAAGCCTTTAACCGCGGCGAGCGCGAGACGCTGCCGCGCACCATCGGCGGCCGCTATGGCCTCTCCTCCAAGGAGTTCGGCCCGGAATGCGTGCTGGCGGTATTTAGTGAACTGCAGTCCGCTCAGCCGAAGCCACGCTTTACCGTCGGTATCTATGATGACGTGACCAATCTGTCGCTGCCGCTGGGAGAAAATACCCTGCCGGCTGAGGCCAAACTCGAGGCCCTGTTCTACGGTCTCGGCAGCGATGGCAGCGTGTCGGCCACCAAAAACAACATCAAAATCATCGGCAACTCGACCCCGTGGTTCTCGCAGGGCTATTTTGTCTATGACTCGAAGAAAGCGGGCGGCCTCACCGTCTCGCATCTGCGCGTCAGCGAAAAACCGATTCGTTCTTCGTATCTGATTTCGCAGGCTGATTTCGTCGGCTGCCACCAGCTACAGTTTATCGATAAATACCAGATGGCCGAACGGCTGAAGCCCGGCGGTATTTTCCTGCTCAACACGCCGTACAGCGCCGATGAGGTCTGGTCTCGCCTGCCGCAGGAAGTTCAGGCCACTCTGAATCAGAAAAAAGCGCGTTTTTACGTGGTCAACGCGGCGAAAATCGCCCGCGAGTGCAGCCTCGGCGCGCGCATTAATACCGTGATGCAGATGGCGTTCTTCCATCTCACCCGCATCCTGCCGGGCGACAGCGCGCTGGCGGAACTGCAGGCGGCGATCGCCAAAAGCTACAGCAGCAAAGGCCAGGAGCTGGTGGAACGCAACTGGCAGGCGCTGGCCCTGGCCCGCGAATCGCTGGCGGAAGTGCCGCTGCAGCCGGTGAACGCCAGCAGTCCGAACCGCCCGCCGGTGGTCTCCGACGCCGCACCGGATTTCGTCAAAACGGTCACCGCCGCGATGCTGGCCGGCCTCGGCGATGCGCTGCCGGTCTCCGCCCTGCCGCCGGACGGCACCTGGCCCATGGGCACCACGCGCTGGGAGAAACGCAATATCGCCGAAGAGATCCCCATCTGGAAGGAAGCGCTGTGTACCCAGTGCAACCACTGCGTCGCCGCCTGCCCGCACTCGGCGATCCGCGCCAAAGTGGTCGCGCCGGAAGAGATGGAGAACGCCCCTGCCAGTCTGCACTCGCTGGACGTCAAATCCCGCGATATGCGCGGACAAAAATACGTTCTGCAGGTCGCCCCGGAAGACTGCACTGGCTGCAACCTGTGCGTTGAAGTGTGCCCGGCGAAAGATCGCCAGAACCCGGAGATCAAGGCCATCAATATGATGTCGCGCCTGGAGCATGTGGAAGAGGAGAAGGTCAATTACGATTACTTCCTCAACTTGCCGGAAATCGACCGCACAAAACTGGAGCGGATTGATATTCGCACCTCGCAGCTGATCAGCCCGCTGTTTGAATACTCCGGCGCCTGCTCCGGCTGTGGCGAAACGCCGTATATCAAACTGCTGACCCAGCTGTATGGCGATCGGATGTTGATTGCCAATGCTACCGGCTGCTCCTCCATTTACGGCGGCAACCTGCCCTCGACGCCGTATACGACCGACGCCAACGGCCGCGGCCCGGCATGGGCCAACTCGCTGTTTGAGGATAACGCTGAATTCGGGCTCGGCTTCCGCTTAACCGTCGACAAGCACCGTCAGCGCGTGATGCGCCTGCTGAGCGAATTTGCCGACAAACTGCCGGCAGAGTTGAACGCGGCGTTACATGCCGAGGCGACGCCGGAAGTACGCCGCGAACAGGTGGCGGCCCTGCGCCAGGCGCTGGCCGGCGTGGACGGCGCTGAAGAGCTGCTGACCGATGCTGACGCGCTGGTGGAGAAATCCGTCTGGCTGATCGGTGGCGACGGCTGGGCCTACGATATTGGCTTCGGCGGTCTGGATCATGTGCTGAGCCTGACGGAAAACGTCAACATTCTGGTGCTGGATACCCAGTGTTACTCCAACACCGGCGGCCAGGCGTCAAAAGCCACCCCGCTGGGGGCAGTCACCAAGTTTGGCGAACACGGTAAACGCAAGGCGCGCAAAGATCTTGGCGTCAGCATGATGATGTACGGTCATGTGTATGTGGCGCAGATTTCGCTCGGCGCGCAGCTGAACCAGACGGTGAAAGCGATTCAGGAAGCGGAAGCCTATCCGGGACCGTCGCTGATCATTGCCTACAGTCCTTGCGAAGAGCACGGCTACGATTTGGCGCTCAGCCACGATCAGATGCGTCAGCTGACCGCCACCGGATTCTGGCCGCTCTACCGCTTCGACCCACGTCGCGCCGACGAAGGCAAGCTGCCGCTGGCGCTGGACTCTCGCCCGCCGTCCGACGCGCTGGCCGAGACGCTGCTCAACGAGCAACGCTTCCGTCGCCTGAACGCCCAGCAGCCGGAGGTGGCGGAGCAGTTGTGGAAAGACGCCGCCGCGGATCTGCAGAAACGGTATGACTTCCTCGCCCAGCTGGCCGGCAAAGCGGAGAAATCACCGAGCGAAGGCTAAGGTTATTTTCCATCCTGCAGCCATAAAAAAAGCCCGAACATGTTGTTCGGGCTTGTCGTTTTACCGATAAACAAAATCATTCCGCAGAATGAGACGGCAACAATAAATAATTGGCATGACAATAAAGGCATATAACGTGCGAATAATACGTGATTACCCTGGGCATGTATAATTTTTATTTTGTATATTATCCACGGATATATTCAGCATAATTATCACCATTTCTTTGGTATTATTTATTTTAGATTTTACTTATATCGTAACAATTGAGTCTTACCATATCTCAGACCGCTCCTTTAGCATGAGTTCACTTCCTTCCCGGAAGCTAAAACATAAAAACAGTTAAAGGAATTTCTTCATGAAAAGAAAAGTACTGGCCCTCGTTATTCCGGCTTTATTAGCCGCCGGTGCCGTCCATGCGGCGGAAATTTATAATAAAGACGGAAATAAATTAGATCTCTATGGCAAGGTAGACGGTCTGCACTATTTCTCCAGCGACTCGAAAAAAGACGGCGATCAAACTTATTTGCGTTTCGGCTTTAAAGGCGAAACCCAGATCAACGATATGCTTACCGGCTATGGTCAGTGGGAATATAACGTTCAGGCCAACAACACCGAGAGCTCCAGCGATCAGGCGTGGACCCGTCTGGCATTCGCGGGTATCAAAGTCGGCGATTACGGCTCCTTCGACTACGGTCGTAACTACGGCGTGCTGTACGACGTCGAAGGCTGGACCGATATGCTGCCGGAGTTCGGCGGCGACTCCTACACCTATGCGGATAACTTTATGGCAGGCCGCGCCAACGGCGTCGCGACCTACCGCAACAGCGATTTCTTTGGCCTGGTGGAGGGTCTGAACTTTGCCCTGCAGTATCAGGGTAAAAACGAAGGTCAGAACGCGCAGGATATCAACGTCGGCACCAATAACCGCAGCAGCGACAGCGATGTTCGCTTCGACAATGGCGATGGCTTCGGTCTCTCCACCTCTTATGACTTCGGCATGGGCATCAGCGCGGCAGCGGCCTACACCTCTTCTGACCGTACCAACGATCAGATGACCCAGACCAACGCCCGCGGCGATAAAGCCGAAGCCTGGACCGCCGGCCTGAAGTACGACGCCAACGATATCTACCTGGCGACCATGTACTCAGAAACCCGCAATATGACCCCGTACGGCAATGACGGCGTGGCCAATAAAACGCAAAACTTCGAAGTCACCGCGCAGTATCAGTTCGACTTCGGCCTGCGTCCGGCCATCTCCTACCTGCAGTCCAAAGGCAAAGATCTCTATAATAACGGCCGCTACGCCGATAAAGATCTGGTCAAATATATGGACGTTGGCGCTACCTATTACTTCAACCGTAATATGTCTACCTACGTTGATTACAAAATCAACCTGCTGGATGACAACGACAGCTTCTACAAAGACAACGGTATCTCTACCGACAACATCGTCGCCCTGGGCCTGGTTTACCAGTTCTGATGCGCCAGCCCGCCGGTTCCGGCGGGCTTCTTCCTCCCGCCGTACAGTAGATAAAACAAAACAATATATCCCGCTGGTTAAAATAGCCGTCCATTTAGTGATATAGTCGTGCTCAGTCAGTGCTTGCCCGAGGACGTCCACCATGCATCATCACCCGGTAAAATCATCCCGAATTATCTCTGTCGCCTACGATGACGCCTCCGCCACACTGGAAATCCATTTTTATCACCAGCCACCGTTGCAATATACCGGCGTGCCGCCGCGTATTTTCCGTGACTTTTTACAGGTGGTGTCAAAAGGTCGATTTTATGACGGCGTGATCAAAGGGAAATTTCCCGAACGCAAGCCACGTTAATGTCAAAGTGTGACCTCGGTCATGATACAAAACGTGCTCTAATGCCGTACAATATGAGGGGATACTTAAACAGGAGGTTTTATGAGCAGAATGATTCTTGTCCCCATCGATATCTCTGATATAGAATTTACTGAACGCATTATCAGTCACGTTGAATCGGAAGCACGGATTGACGACGCCGAGGTCCATTTCCTCTCCGTGATCCCTTCCCTGCCCTATTATGCCTCACTGGGAATGGCCTACACCGCCGAGCTGCCCGGTATGGATGAGCTGCGCGAAGGAACGGAAACGCAGCTTAAAGAGATCGCCAAACAATTTTCCATCCCGGAAGATCGGATGCATTTTCACGTCGCCGAAGGGTCGCCAAAAGATAAGATCCTCGCACTGGCCAAGTCGCTACCCGCCGACCTGGTGATCATCGCTTCGCACCGGCCAGATATCACCACCTATCTGCTGGGCTCCAACGCCGCCGCGGTGGTCCGCCACGCCGAGTGCTCCGTCCTGGTGGTTCGTTAACGCCACAGCCCGCCGCCCGGCGGGCTTTTTATTTCCGCTTACACCGCCTCCGCCTGCCTGCCCGCAGCGGAAAGTGCCGGAAAGATGCTGACATTCCGCCCCTGAATCCGTACCATACACGCCACGGTTGTCTGTCAGACCTCATTAATTGCTACGCGCCAGCGCCACGTTGTCCAGGCTGGCAGAACGCGTGCTCTTCTGATGCCACACTATGAATTGAGCCACTATTACATGCTGCAAAATCAAGAAATCAGTAAAAAAGAAAAATACAACATCGATAAGCTGCAGAAACGTCTGCGCCGCAACGTCGGTGAGGCGATTGCCGACTTCAATATGATTGAAGAGGGCGACCGCATTATGGTTTGTCTTTCTGGCGGCAAGGACAGCTATACCATGCTGGAGATCCTGCGTAATCTGCAGAAAAGCGCGCCCATCTCCTTCTCGCTGGTGGCGGTGAACCTCGATCAGAAACAGCCTGGGTTCCCGGAGCATATTCTGCCGGCGTATCTTGAGCAGCTGGGCGTGGAGTACAAGATTGTCGAAGAGAATACCTACGGCATCGTCAAAGAGAAGATCCCGGAAGGGAAAACCACCTGCTCGCTGTGCTCTCGCCTGCGTCGCGGCATCCTCTACCGTACCGCCACCGAGCTCGGGGCGACCAAGATCGCCCTCGGCCATCATCGCGACGACATCCTGCAGACGCTGTTCCTGAATATGTTCTACGGCGGCAAAATGAAAGGGATGCCACCGAAGCTGATGAGCGACGACGGAAAACACATCGTCATCCGCCCGCTGGCCTACTGCCGCGAAAAGGACATCGAGCGCTTCTCCCAGGCCAAAGGCTTCCCGATTATTCCGTGCAACCTGTGCGGTTCGCAGCCAAACCTGCAGCGTCAGGTGATCGCCGATATGCTCCGCGACTGGGATAAGCGTTATCCTGGGCGCATTGAAACCATGTTCAGCGCGATGCAGAACGTGGTGCCTTCACATCTGAGCGATGTCAATCTGTTTGATTTTAAAGGCATCACCCACGGCTCCGAGGTGGTGGACGGTGGCGATCTGGCGTTTGACCGGGAGGATATTCCCTTGCAGCCCGCCGGCTGGCAGCCGGAAGAAGAAGACGCCCGTCTCGATGAACTGCGTCTGAACGTGGTGGAAGTGAAGTAACCCTCACGCGTCTCAGGCAGCCGCCTGAGACGCACTAACCTGCCCTTACTTCAGCAGTCGAACGCGGCAGGCTTTGCCCTTAATCTTACCGTTTTGTAACTGCTTATACGCCTTCTGCGCCATATTCTGGCGGATCGCCACATAGACATGAGCCGGATGGACGGTAATTTTGCCGATATCGGCGCCATCAAAGCCCATATCCCCGGTCAGGGCTCCCAGCACATCTCCCGGGCGCATTTTCGCCTTTTTACCGCCGTCAATACACAGCGTGGCCATCTCCGCCGTCAGCGGTGCGATGGTGTTGCCCGTCGGCGCCGGCAGCCAGTTCAGGGAGAGCTGCAGCATGTCGGCCAGGATCGTGGCGCGCTGCGCCTCTTCCGGCGCACAGAAGCTGATGGCCAGCCCTTGTTCGCCGGCGCGGGCGGTACGGCCGATGCGGTGAACATGCACCTCCGGATCCCAGGCCAGCTCGAAGTTCACCACCAGCGCGAGGGATTTGATGTCGAGGCCGCGGGCGGCGACGTCGGTCGCCACCAGAACCCGGACGCTGCCGTTGGCGAAGCGCACCAGCGTCTGATCGCGGTCGCGCTGCTCGAGATCACCGTGCAGCGACAAGGCGCTCTGCCCGGCGGCGTTGAGCGCATCGCAGACCGCCTGGCAATCGCGTTTGGTGTTGCAGAACACCACACAGGATGCGGGCTGATGCTGGCTGAGCAGGCGCTGCAGCAGGGCAATCTTACCGTGGCGGGAAACTTCAAAAAACTGCTGCTCAATCGCCGGGAGCGCATCGACAGTGTCGATCTCTATCGTCTGCGGATTGCGCTGCACCCGGCCACTAATCGCCGCGATTGCCGCCGGCCAGGTGGCGGAAAACAGCAGGGTCTGCCGGTCAGCCGGCGCGAAGCGGATCACCTCGTCGATGGCGTCGCTGAAGCCCATATCGAGCATGCGGTCCGCTTCATCCATCACCAGGGTCTGCAACGCGTCAAGGGAGACCGTCCCCTTCTGCAGATGATCGAGCAGACGGCCCGGGGTGGCGACGATGATATGCGGGGCGTGCTGGAGTGAATCTCGCTGGGCGCCAAAGGGCTGCCCGCCGCAGAGCATCAGAATCTTGATGTTCGGCAGGCAGCGCGCCAGGCGACGCAGCTCGCCGGCAACCTGATCGGCCAGCTCGCGAGTCGGACACAGGACCAGCGACTGGGTTTCAAAGCGCGCCGGATCGATATGCTGCAGCAGACCCAGCCCAAATGCGGCCGTTTTTCCGCTGCCGGTTTTTGCCTGCACGCGCACATCTTTTCCCGCAAGGATCGCCGGCAGGGCGGCGGCCTGAACCGGCGTCATCGACAGATAACCCAGCTCATTAAGGTTGGCTAATTGGGCGGCAGGTAAAACAGTCAGGGTAGAAAAAGCGGTCACAATGTATTCTCGTATTAAAGGACGGACAATCTGCAGGCGCGTATCCTCGCAGATCTCCGCGCCTGATGCGACAATTTAATCGGCTCTTCGTCAGGCGGCGGATCGGGCTGCGGCTGCGGACGCGGTCGTGGGTCGGGTAAAGGAACCGGATCGTTCGGTTCGGGTGAGATGGGGATAGACTGGGCTGTCAGCCCTGAAGCGTAATGCATAGAGGCCTCCCGGAGAGTAATACGGGCGTACCCGCAGGCTTAACGGCCTGAAGACCGTCGGGTGTCTTAGTAAGCGTAGAAGCTGGTCCGGAGAGCGCAAAAAAAAAGCCGACTCAACAAAGTCGGCGTCGTACGAATCAATTGTGCTATGCAGTAATTCAAAAAAGGAAGTAAGACAATATGGAGCGCAACGCCCATCGCTTGACGTTGCATTCACCTGCGAGAGAGATATTGCCCTGAATGGGTAGGTGGTTTATTGATTTCGCTCAAACATTGCCGGGTTTTCCCGGCAATGCGGCCGCTAAAAGGCGATTCTTTACAACCATTTACTGCGATGTAACCACCACGCAACACCACCGATGACAACAACTAACATCAGGCAGAAGAGGCTAAATCCCAGATGCCAGCCGTTGCCGGGGATCCCGCCAAGGTTGACGCCGAACAGGCCGGTTAAAAAGGTGCTGGGCAGAAACACCATCGCCATCAACGACATTGTATAAGTCCGCCGCGCTAGCGACTCCTGCATAATCTGGGCGATCTCATCGCTCATGATCGCCGTCCGGGCAATACAGCTGTCGATCTCATCCAGCCCGCGTCCCAGCCGCTCAGCGATATCCTGCATTCGCCGCCGCTGATCGTCACTCATCCACGGCAGACGCTCGCTGGCCAGCCGGGCATAAACATCGCGCTGTGGCGCCATATAGCGGCGCATCACGATCAGTTGCTTACGCAGCAGCGCGAGAAAACCGCGCGGCGGCACCTGCTGGTCAAGCAGGTCATCTTCCAGGTCGATAATGCGGTCGTGCAGCTGTTCGATAAACTCGCTGGCATGATCGGTCAGCGCATCGCAGACCTCCACCAGCCAGCTGCCGCCGTCCGTCGGGCCATTGCCTTCGCGCAGGTCGCCAAGCACATCATCCAGCGCCAGCACCTTGCGCTGACGGGTGGAAACGATCAGCCGTTCGTCCATATACAGACGCATCGCCACCAGCTGGTCGGGACGCTCATCGGTACTGCCGTTAATGCAGCGCAAGGTGATCAGCGCCCCGTCGCCGATCCGCGTCACTCGCGGCCGGGTGCTCTCCCCCGCCAGGGCGTCACGCACGTTATTGGGCAGCAACGGGGTGGCCGCCAGCCAGTCAGCGCTGTCGCTATGGGTATAGTTCAGATGCAGCCAGCAGGGCTTGTCCTTGTCGATAATATCGTTATCGGTAAGCGGCTTCACGCCGCCCTGCCCGTCGAGCACCCACGCGAAGATCGCGTCCGGTATCTGCAACTCCGAGCCTTTAATCGCGTCCACTCAACCTCCGTTAATCCATACCTGTCACATTGCGCGTACTCTCTATAAGGTACGCGAAAGCGCGCTTTTTCGCTTTTTATTGCCCGGAAGACTGGCTAATGGCTTCATTGAAAAGCGCTTTTGCCCCGGGTCGCGCCGCTCTCCTCATTTAACGTTAAAGCGTAGTGAAATCAAGTTCTTCCCGTTTTGCCGATCTCACTGCGTCTTTTTGCGGTTTATTTTGCCATTCATTGCTGTATTATGCTGTTTATTGCGTTAATTTGCGGAGGCGCTTGCCATGCATAAGCTCGCCAGACAAAAACACATCCTCGACAGGCTGAGTGAAAACGGCCAGCTAAGCATCAGCGAACTGGTCGAAGGGCTACAGGTCTCGGCCGATACCATTCGCCGGGATCTGAGCGAGCTGGAAAAACAGGGCGTCCTGCAGAAAAGTCACGGCGGCGCCATCGCTCTTAACGTCCCGGCGATGACGCGCCAGGGTCGAAACGCCCTGCTCCCCCAGACCAAGCAGCGCCTGGGCCAGCGGGTCGCCGCGCGCATCCCCCTCGGCTCAACGCTGTTTCTCGACGCCGGAAGCACGGTGCTGGCGGTCGCCGCCCAGCTTAAAGGGCCGATGACCGTGATCACGCCTTCGCTGGATATCGCCCAGCTGTTTAGCGACCGTGCGGATATCCAGCTGATCCTGCTTGGCGGCCAGTGGGACAGTGAACAGCGGCTGTTCGCCGGCAGCGCCACGCTGTCGCTTGTCGCCCGCTACCGCGCCGACATCGCCATTCTCGGCGCCTGCGCGCTCCATGCCGGGCTGGGGCTGAGCGCCAGCCAGGAGGCCGATGCTGACGTGAAGCGCGCCATGCTGGCCGCCAGCGCAGAGCACTGGCTGGTGGCAGACCATACCAAAGTCAACCATTGCGAGCCGTGGCTGGTGGCCGGGCTCAGCGACATTCACCATCTTTTTCTTGATCGTCCCTGGGCTGAGCTGGGGGATGACCCCGCCCTCTCTGTACACATTGCTGACGCTTAACCGCGTGGAGAACCTGATGAGTAACAACACAATAAATATCGCCCTGATTGGCTATGGCTTCGTCGGTAAGACCTTCCACGCGCCGCTTATCCGTTCAGTGCCGGGCCTGAATCTGGCGTTCGTCGCCTCGCGAGATGAAGAGAAAGTCAAACGAGACCTGCCGGACGTCACGGTCATCGCCTCCCCGGAGGCAGCGGTCCAGCATCCGGATGTCGATCTGGTGGTCATCGCCTCCCCCAACGCCACCCACGCGCCGCTGGCCCGTCTGGCGCTCAACGCCGGCAAGCATGTGGTGGTGGATAAACCCTTTACCCTCGATATGCAGGAGGCCCGGGAGCTGATCGCCCTGGCTGAGGAGAAGCAGCGCCTGCTCTCCGTCTTCCATAACCGCCGCTGGGACAGCGATTACCTCGGGATCCGTCAGGTCATTGAGCAGGGCGCCATCGGCACCGTGAAACACTTCGAGTCGCATTTTGACCGCTTCCGTCCTGAAGTTCGCGTCCGCTGGCGTGAGCAGAACGTCCCGGGCAGTGGTTTATGGTTCGATCTGGGGCCGCACCTGATCGATCAGGCGCTGCAGCTGTTTGGTTTGCCGCAGTCGGTACAAGGCAATATCGCCACCCTCCGCGACGGCGCGGAGATCAACGACTGGGCGCATGTGGTCTTAAACTACCCGGCGCATAAAGCGATCCTGCACTGCAGCATGCTGGTCGCGGGCGGCTCGTCGCGCTTCATCGTGCACGGCGATAAAGGCAGCGTCATCAAAGCGCGGGCCGACCAGCAGGAGAGTCAGTTGCTGGCGGGCGTGGAGCCCGGAAGCGCCGGCTGGGGTCAGGATGATGACAAGCTGGTGATCTATGACGCCTCGCTGCAGACCCAAACCCAGACCACCCCGCAGGGCGATCAGCGCCAGTACTATATGCAGATCCGCGATGCCCTGAAAGGTCAGATCGCCAATCCGGTGCCGCCGGTTGAAGCGCTGGCGGTAATGGCCGTTCTGGAAGCGGCGGTGCGCGCTGCAGAAAGTGGCATGGTGCAGACCCTGGACCTGACCGACGACGAGCGCAACGCGCTGCGCTAATCCTGCCTGTTCTCCGGTTATCTGCGCACCCCGCAGGTAACCGGATCTCCCGCCCAACGTCAGAAAAAATCACTACCCATACGAAATTTAACCTTTCTTTATCCTGCTTTATAGCGCAAAGCACCGCTGGAAATTTCAGCCAATTGGGAGGAGGATAGAGAGCAGATCGATCGTGATGAGAAAAAGGTTGCTGACGCTGTGGACGTGGCGACCGCATTAATGGACAGGAGAAGCTCATGTATTACACGTTAGGAGATACCACTCTCCATTTTTATCGCTATCAGTGCAAATTTTACGTGGCCCACTGGGACGGGGGTAACGTGATGGACGACAAATTTAAACCCTTTATTGAACAGATCACTGAGAAGACCGGGCTGGATGCGAAACGCGTCGAGACCGCCGCGCGCGATTATTTTACCAACGTGGATTAACATGCAACCTGGCGCTGTAGGGCGTGGGTGCAGGCTGGCGCGATGACCGTGCATGCGAACCCACGCTTTCGCCGCCGGGTGTTTCTCTCCTGGCGGCATCCCTTCCCCCGTCTGCGTTAAACCGTGGACAATTTGGCCAGAATGGCGGCGAAGGCGTCATTGACGTCATCGCCGGCGAGCAGTTTTTTACGCAACGTGAAGCTTCTGCCGCTGGAACGGATCAGTAGTCGAACTTTCGCATCATTATTCCCGCGCTCAGCCAGTACAACGTCACGCAAGGGAATAACGTAAGTATCGGCATAGAGTCCCGGCGTAAATATCATCGACTCGCCGCTCACGCCAATCACCACCCGATTCTGCAGACGATAGCCATTGCACAGCGCCAGAATACCGGCGGCAATAAACACGCCACCAATCCCCATGCCAATCATTAAGATAATAATGCCGGCAATGAGCGCCAGTCCTCCCTGAGGATAAAAACCGGACGCATTAAAGGCTAATAGCCGGTGATTATCGTCGCTGCCCATCGCCCCGGTTGTTGACCGCCACGGGGTAAAACCGGCGTTAATCCGCGTTTGAAAGCTGAACATACAGCCAACCAGAAAGATCATGCTGGCAGGTACCATGACGATACCGCCAATAAACGCCAGCACGATGGCCAGATAAGGATAGCGGCCTGACAGTATAATACTGACAGCCTGAACCACCACGGCGATAAACAGGGCTAGCACCAGCCAGGACCACATGCTGTCCGCCCGACGATGAAAGTTCAGCTGTCCTTCATCGAGTAATAAATTTCGCGCGACAAAACAGATAATAATATTGACGAACAGGCCTATCCAGACCAGCTTATGAACATGCTTCATTCCATACTCCATTATGTATTTTGCTATTCCATTCGGTGGCATTATAAAATAAACCTGAATGCCGCCTGGATATTACCAAAGCGCCACGCAAGATCAATAAAAAGCATGTCCACTTACTCTATTCCCAGATTAACATGTCCTGTTATCATTTATCGGAATTATATAATCAACTATAAGTATTGACGTTATTTTTCACGATGAGAATATCACCCTGCCGCCCGGCAGGGTGTTGGCGATTAACCCTCTTTCATCGCCACCAGCGCCGGGGCGCTTTTCTTCCGCAACAGATAACCGGCGGCGAGGATCAGCAGCCATACCGGGATCAGGCAGACGGAGATGCGGATGTCGGGGGTGAGATACATCACCACGAGGATCCCGGCGAGAAACAGCAGGCACAGCCAGTTAGTCAGGGGATAACCGAGGCTTTGGAAGGCCGTTACCTTTCCGGCCCGCTGCATAGCGCGGCGGAACTTAAGATGGGTGATGCAGATCATCGCCCAGTTAATCACCAGGGCCGCCACCACCAGCGCCATCAGCAGGCCAAACGCCTTACCTGGCATCACATAGTTAATCACCACGCAAAGCGCCGTAGCGAAGGCAGATACCGCCAGCGCGGTCAACGGGATCCCCCGGCGGTTAACCCGCAGCAGCGCCCGCGGAGCATTGCCCTGCTGAGCCAGGCCGAACAGCATCCGGCTGTTGCAGTAAACGCAGCTGTTGTAGACCGACAGCGCGGCGGTGAGCACCACCAGATTGAGAGCGTTGGCCACAATATTGCTGTCAATGGCATGAAAGATCAGGACAAAGGGACTGCCTCCTTCCACGACGTTACGCCACGGGTAGAGTGACAGCAGGACCGCCAACGATCCCACATAAAACAGCAGAATGCGATAGATCACCTGGTTAGTGGCTTTGGGAATGGTTTTATGCGGTTCGTCGGCTTCCGCCGCGGTGATCCCCACCAGCTCAAGCCCGCCGAAGGAGAACATGATTACCGCCATCGCCATCACTAAGCCAGTGATGCCGTTAGGGAAAAATCCCCCATCCTGCCACAGGTTGGCGACCGTCGCCGCCGGACCGCCGTGGCCGCTAAATAACAGATAGCTGCCAAAGGCGATCATGCTGATGATGGCGGCCACTTTGACAATCGAGAACCAAAACTCCAGCTCGCCATACACTTTGACATTCGTCAGGTTGATGGCGTTGATCGCCACGAAGAAGATCGCCGCCGACAGCCAGGCGGGTACTTCCGGCCACCAGTACTGAATATAGATCCCCACCGCCGTCAGCTCCGCCATGCTCACCAGCACGTACAACACCCAGTAATTCCAGCCGGACATAAACCCGGCGAAGGGTCCCCAGTAGCGGTTGGCAAAATGGCTGAATGACCCGGCCACCGGCTCTTCCACTACCATTTCGCCAAGCTGACGCATGATGAAGAAGGCGATCGCTCCGGCGATGGCGTAGCCCAGCAGGACCGAGGGGCCTGCCATGCGGATCGTCTGCGCGATACCTAAAAACAATCCGGTGCCGACTGCGCCCCCGAGGGCGATCAACTGGATATGGCGGTTTTTTAACCCACGTTTTAATTGATGCTCTTGCTGCGTTGTCATCTCTGACCTGCCCCTGTCTGTAAAAAGTCACCTTCGGCGATAGCAACTTTCAGGCCAGGGCGCAGCAACCCGGCGTAAGAGCAAGAGCAATATATTGAATTTCATTAAAATATTATTTATCCGTCTGCTCCGGGGCATGAGTCATGCGCTGTCAGGTCATACATAACGCGCGAAAAATCGCCTTAAATCGCACAGTTCATGAGAAAATCAGCCTTTTTATGCATGAATCTGACCCGTTTTGGTGCGCCTCGTCCTCCGGCTAGCCTGGCGGGCTTCACGCAGGGAAAAAAGCTGTTAGGCTGTTAGCCACTCTTACGCTCCGCTAGTGGCCACCATGTACAACATCGACGACTATGATCTGAAAATACTCACCCTGCTGCAGGCCAATGGCCGTTTGACCAATCAGGAACTGAGCGATCTCATCGGCCTGTCAGCCTCCCAATGCTCACGGCGCCGCATCGCCCTTGAACAGGCACAGCTTATTCTCGGCTACCATGCGCGGCTGGCGCCGGATGCTGCCGGGAAGGAGATGCTGGGTCTGATAGAAGTGCGCTTGCTGAATCACACCCCGCAATGCGTGGAGAGCTTTCACCAGATGCTCAGTGAAGTGGACGCCATTCTGGACGCCTGGAAAACCACCGGCGACGCCGACTATCTGCTGCGGGTGACGGTTCCGGATCTGCCCGGCCTGAGCCATTTGATCAGCCATATTCTGTCGCAAAACAAAGGGGTCGCCCATTTGAAAACGGCGGTAATACTCAACCGCCTCAAAGAGAATGGTCAGCTGATGCCGGGGACGGATCCGCTGCGCTGAACCGGGGCACTGTGCCCTGCGGTGGTGCAAACGCAGGGTTACTCAATGCATCATGGCATAACAATTTACACAGATCGCGCAATACATTGCAGAAAATCGCATGACTTGTGCAATTTTCTCTTTTCGGCATAACAATACGTTAGGCTGAATGGCGCCTGTTTTTTCCGCAAACGATCGCCAGGCCCCCTCCTCTGGTGCGATTTTTGCAAATAGGGACTTATCCTTGTTAACGAAAAGATAGTGCTTATTTATGGATAATATCCTGTCCCCTGAAAAACTGACCCACACCTGGCTGGAGGATACCCTGGCGCTGCTGTTCGGCACGCTGATGATCTCCTTTGGCATTATTTTATTTCGCCAGGCGGGTGCCCTGACCGGCGGGACGGCGGGTATGGCCTTTCTGATCCACTATGCCACCCACCTGCCGTTTGGCGTGGTCTTCTTCGTCATTAACCTGCCTTTCTACTGGCTCTCCGTCCGGCGGATGGGGGCTGCCTTCACGCTGAAAACCTTCTGCGCGGTCGGACTGGTGTCCCTGTTCTCTGACCTGCACGGCTACTTTATTCATGTCGATCGCCTGAACCCCTATTACGCCACCCTCTTCGGCAACATCATGGTCGGCATTGGCTTTGTGGTGCTGTTTCGCCATAAAGCGAGCCTCGGCGGCGTTAATATTCTGGCCCTCTATCTGCAGGACAAAAGCGGCATCCGCGCCGGTAAATTCCAGATGGTGGTTGACGCCTGCATCGTCACCGCCTCGCTGTGGGTAGTGAGCTTGCCGATGCTGCTGGTCTCTATCCTCGGCGCCGTCGTTTTGAATTCGATTATTGCCATGAACCACCGTCCCGGACGCTACGCAGTGTAATGGTTTCACTTTTGGTCGGCGGCCTGGCAGTGATCTGTGACACTGCTTTTGCCCCGGTCTCCACGCGCTAAGCCGCTGTCCCGCCAACCGCGGTTACCCCGGGGCGGGACGACGGTTATTCGCGACGCAGTCGGCGAGCCAGGCGGGTGCCCAGCGTCTGAATGAGCTGGACAATCACAATCAGCACCAGGGCGGTGGTGAGGGTGGCAAAGGCGTCGAAGCGCTGATAGCCATAGGTGATCGCCAGGTCGCCAATTCCGCCGCCGCCCACCGTTCCCGCCATGGCGGTCGCGCCAAGCAGGCCGATGGTCGCCGTGGTGAGGGCCAGAATCAGCGACGCTGCCGCCTCCGGCAGCATAAAGTGCCAGACCGTCTGCAGGGGGGTCGCGCCCATAGCATCCGCGGCTTCGAGGATCCCCTCATCCACCTCCAGCAGTGAGCTCTCCACCAGCCGGGCAATGTAGGGGGCGACAAAAACGATCAGCGGCACGATGGCCCCCGCGGTGCCGATAGTGGTGCCCACCAGCAGTCGGGTAAAGGGCAGGATCACAATCAGCAAAATGATAAACGGCAGCGAACGCAGCACGTTAATCAGCGGATTCAGCGCCTGATGCACCACCGGGTTGGCCACGATGCCGCCGGGACGGCAAACCACCAGCACAATCCCTAACGGTACGCCGATCAGCGCGCCAAAGCCCAGCGAGACGGCGACCATAATCAGCGTGTCATGCAGCGCCAGCAGAAACTGATCGCCGGTAATGGCGGTATCAATAAGATCAAACATGGGTGATTTTCACTCCTGCATCGGCCAGATGGGTGATGGCGCGTTCGGTTTCGTCAGGCTCGCCGAGGAGTTGCACAATCATAAATCCCAGAATCCGGCCCTGAACTTCAGACATGCTGGCAAACAGGATATTCACCTCGACAGCATACTCGCGGATCAGGTGGTTAATGATCGGTTGCTGCGCAGTCGCGCCGATAAATTCGAGACGTAAAGCCCGGGCGCCGTTATCGCGCTGCAGGAGCGACGCCACCCGCTGCGGCAGACGATCGTGCACCACCGACTGCACGAAACTGGCCGTTACCGGATGCTGCGGCTGGGCAAAGAGGTCGAAAACCGTCCCCTGCTCAACGATACGGCCCGCCTGCATCACCGCCACTTTGTGACAGATTTTCTGGATCACCGACATTTCATGGGTGATCAGTACGATAGTGATACCATAGCGGCGATTAATCTCCTGCAAGAGCAGTAAGATCTGCACCGTGGTGTGAGGATCGAGCGCCGAGGTGGCTTCATCGCACAACAGCACCGACGGGTTGGTGGCCAGCGCCCGGGCAATACCGACCCGCTGCTTTTGTCCGCCCGACAGCTCATTAGGGTAGCTGTGGATTTTGTCGCTCAGATCGACGAACGCCAGCAGTTCCGCCACCCGCGCCTGGATAAAGGCCTTGTCGCGGCCTTGTAAAATCAGCGGGATGGCGATGTTATGGAAAACGGTTTTTGAATTCAGCAGATTAAAATTCTGAAAGATCATGCCGATATCTTTTTTGATGGCCTGCAGGCGCTGGCCGCTGCAGGCCTGTAGCGGCTCGCCGTTTAACAGCACCTCGCCCTCGCCGGGCGTTTCCAGACGATTAATCAGCCGTAATAAGGTGCTTTTTCCTGCTCCGCTGTAGCCAATAATGCCGAAAATATCGCCTCGTTCAATGCTGAGATTAATATCCTGCAGGGCCAGAACCGGATGTCCTTTCCTGGAAAAGCTTTTACTGACGTGGCGAAACTCTATCATCGCGTTATTCATTTTAAATAATCAGGAAGCAGGTAACCATCATACTGCGGATGGCTGAGAATATATTTTTTGAAATCGGCAGAGTGGTAGCCATCGATAATATCTTTGGCAAACTGCGCCTTCTGATTTTTACCGGCGACGGTCACAACATTAATAAAATGGCTGGTGGCTGCCTCCAGCTTTAATGCCGAGGTCAGGGACATACCGCTGGAGACGGCGAAATTGCCCTGAATCAGGCCATAGTCGACATCCGGCAGAGCGCGAACCTGCTGGGCATTATCCATCTCTTTGAGGACAATTTTGTAGGGATTATCAATGATATTGCGCTGCGAAAAGGTGGCGGGGTCGCTGTCCGGTTTGACCTTCACCCAGCCCAGGCTCTGCAGCACCAGCACCGCGCGATATTCGTTTGACGGCTGGTTCGGTACCGACACGACGGTCCCTGCCGCCGGCGTCCCCAGGGTGGTCAGTTTACCGCCGTACAGCCCCATCGGCGGCGTGGGGACCTGCACAATGCCCACGTTATCGATCCCCAGCCGCTCATTAATTGCTTTCAGATATACCGGATGTTGCATAATATTCGCTTCGATATCGCCGCGGGCTACCGCGTCATTCACCTGAATACCGTCGCTGAAATCCTTATATTCGATTTTATACCCTTTACTCAATAAATAGGGCGCAACGCCTTTCTCAAATTGCTCTTTATACGGCCCGGGGTTAAAGCCGACGCGGATAAGGTGGTCTTCGGCGGCGGCATAAAAAGAGGTGGCCGACAACAGGGCGAGGGTCATCCCGAGCGCAACTGACTTGTTCATAAGGTATTTTCCTGGAAGGTTGACGATATTGAGCGATTAAATCACAGCCGACTGAGGGTTGTAAGCCAGAACGCCGGATTTCCTTTTGCTAATTCCTCATTAACTTTTGCTATATCGACATATCCTAAAAACAAGAATCCTTTGTGTATTTTGTTATTTAGCCAGGCGTAATAAATCCCTTAAAGATGGCTAATTATTCGTGACTTAAACTGGGAATGTTATGCCTGATTTTACTGCTTCACCGCTGGTGGACGCGCTGGAAGAGAATCTGTTCAGCCTGCTGGAAAAACTGGCCGCGGAGGTCAACACCGAAGCGCTGCCGCTGATCGATCTTTCCAGCGGCAGTCCGGATCAACCCACTCCGCCGGAAGTGATTGACTCGCTGCAGAGCGCCATTCATCGTCGTGAAAACCATGGCTACCCATCGTTCTGGGGCAAACCACAGGTCCGCGAGGCGATCGCCCAGTTCTATCGCCGGCAGTATGATGTGGAACTCGATCCGCACAGCGAAGTCGCCGTGTTTCAGGGTTCGCATATCGGCATTGGCGGCATCCCGCGGGCACTGCTCAGCCCCGGGCAATATCTGATCTCCACCGATCCCTGCTATCCGATTTACCGCTCGGCGGCGCTGCAGTCCCAGGCCGCGTTTTATGGCCTGCCGCTCAGGGCGGAGAACCATTTCCTGCCGGATTTTAACGACCTCCCCCGGGAGGTGGCTGACAAGGCCGGGCTGGTGGTGCTGAACTACCCGCATAATCCAACCGGCGCCCTCGCCACGCCGGCGCTGTTCGCCAGCGCTCTGCAATTTGCTCGTCGTCACCAGGTGCCGATCCTCCATGATTTTGCCTATGCGGCCATCGGCAGCGCGGCCAGCGATGCGCCGCTGAGCCTCTTCTCCCAGCCCGACGCGAAAGCGTGGGGAGTGGAAACCTATACCTTTTCTAAGACCTTTAATATGGCCGGCTGGCGCTTCGGCTTCGCGGTCGGCAACGCCTCGATTATCCGGGCGTTTAAAAAGCTGCACACCCATAGCTACAGCACGGTGTTTGGCGCGATTCAGGATGCGGCGATCGCTGCGCTCAACCTGCCGGCTGAGCGGATTGCGCAGCTGACGGCGGTCTATCATCAACGTCGGGAGTGGGTTCTGCGTCGACTGGCCGCGCTGCGCTGGCCGGCGCGTGCCGCACAAGGCACTTTCTTCCTCTGGCTCGGCGTGCCGCCCGGCTACCGTTCGCAGGAGTTTGCCCGCCTGCTGCTGCAGGAAGCGCATATTCTGGTGGCGCCGGGCACTGGTTTTGGCGAAGGGGGTGAAGGGTTTATTCGCATCAGCCTCACGGCAGGCGACGACGCGCTGAGCAATGCGCTGGACCGTCTCGCCCGGCTGGCGCTGTTTTAGTCCGCCGCCGGGAGAAGTGAAAACACGTAACTCTCGCCGCCGGGGTTACTCCGCTGACGAGTCCATCACCGACAGCACAATTTTACCCTGCAGACGACCTTGCACCGCTCGCTCATGCGCCATCTGCGCCTGCGCAAGGGGGAAAACGCTGTCAATCGCCACCCGGATGACTCCGGCGTCCAGCAGGTCGGCAAGCCGGGCGAGCTGCGCGCCGCTGGAGCGCACCTGGGTGGTCGAGACCGTCACTCCGCGCTGTCGTGCCTCTTCCGCCCCGGCAAAGCCGAGCGGAAAGACCGGGTACAGCGCGCCGCCGGGCCGCAGGGTACGCAGAAAACGGCCGCTGGCCGGCCCGCCCGGCGCATCGATGACCAGATCCAGGTCACGCACCGCCTCCTCAACGGCAGTGGTCGTATAGTCGATAAAAGCATCGGCGCCGAGCTGACGCAAAAAAGCTTCATGGCGGCCCGCGGCGACGGCAATCACTTGGGCGCCCTGCCACTTCGCCAGCTGTACGGCGAAATGACCAACGCCGCCCGCCGCGCCGTTGACCAGGACGCGTTTACCTGCCAGCGGCACCGGCCGATGCGGCCCCGGCTGCAGCGGATTCGCCACCTCATGCCCGGGCTCGATCATGAACTGCCAGGCGGTGAGGAGTGACATCGGCACCGCGGCGGCCTGCTGATGGCTCAGGGTTAGGGGTTTGCGGGCCAGGTCGCTGACCGGCACGCTAACGTACTCGGCGTAAGCGCGGCTGCCCCCTGCTGCCCCTTCGGGAAAACGCGCCATGGCGTACACTTCGTCGCCAACCGCCACCTCCCGGACGTCATCCGCCCGCGCCACCACCACCCCGGAGAGATCGGTCCCGAGGATCAAGGGAAAGCGGACCTCGGGCCGCCACTCCGGGGGCAGCTGTTGATAGCCATCGCGCAGATAGCTGTCCGGTGGGTTTACGCCCACCGCGTGCACCTGCACCAGCACCTCGCCGGCCTGCAGCACCGGCAGTGGCGCATCCTCATAGTTCAGGACTTCCGGCCCGCCAAAGGCGTGCTGTTGAACGGCCTTCATCATCTGCGTCGACATCGCTTTCTCCTCATATGGAAATGCGTTATATTTAACGGAGCACCGTTCCGAATATATGGAGCGGTGCTCCGCTTGTCAAGGAACGCCAATGAGAGCTGATGCCAGAAAAAACTATGATCTGTTAATCGACGTGGCCCGGGACGTCTTTGTGGAGCAAGGCGCCGAGGCCTCGCTGCGCGATATCGCCCGCCGGGCGGGCGTCGGAATGGGAACCCTTTACCGCCACTTTCCCAACCGCGACAGCCTGCTGGAAGCCCTGCTTCGCAGCCGCTTTGCGGCGCTAACCGCCCGGGCTGAGTCGCTTCTGCTCGCCGCCGATCCTGCCGCGGCGCTGCTGGAGTGGCTGGCCGAGAGCGTGGCGTTTACCCATCAGCATCGCGGGATCATCGCTCCGCTGATGAGCGCCATCGACGATCCTGAGTCCGCCCTGCACAGCGCCTGCGTTGCCCTGCGCGCCGCCGGTACGTCGCTGCTGACCCGCGCGCAGCAGGCCGGCCAGGCACGGCCAGATCTCAGCGGAGACGAACTGTTCGATCTGATTGCCGCGCTTGCCTGGCTGCGGGAGCAGCCCTCCCATGCCCCACGCGCAGAGCGGATTTTAGCGGTGCTGGCCGACGCGATCCTGACTGCCGGCTAGCGGCGGCCAGCCACCGGCGAGACAGCACACGCCTGGAGAGTGACCGGTACGCCTGCCTTTAACGATTAAACGCCCAGTTGGCCCCGCTGGTCAGTGCCTGCTCGAAAGCGGGACGGCCGGGGCCGGACAGCCAGCCGGCGAAGGTGTGCAGCTGCGGGTGCAGCTGGCGCATGGCGTCGAGGTCGGCGTGCCCGGCCAGCCGCCCGTCGTCCACCAGCCCGGTCAGCTTGTGCAGAAAAGGGCTGGCGGCCAGCACCTCATCGGAAAATCGCGAATAGGGGATCGGCCGTCCCGCCGCCGCGGAGAATAACCCCTCCAGCTGACGGCCGGTCACGCTGTCGCTGGCGATCTCAAACGTCTTGCCGGCAAACCGCGCTGGCGCGGCAAAAACCGCCGCGACAAGATGGCCAATATCCTCCACCGCCAGCACCTGCATCCTCCCCTCCGGCAGCATAAAAAAGTGAAAATGACCTTCATCAAGGCCAAAACCGGGCATCACCAGCAGCTCCATAAAGGTGGCGGGCCGCACGATGGTCGCCACCAGCGGCAGGCGGCGGATATGCCGTTCAATTTCCGCTTTGGTGTCATAATGCGCTACGCCGGTGGGCGTCTCCCCTGCCGCGCTGCCGGAGCTGTACACCAGATGCTTCACCCCGCACTCGACGGCGAGATCGGCGATGGTTATCCCGTAGCGTACCTCCTGCTCATCGGTCACCGTCCCTCCCGGCGAACTGGGCTGGACGCTGAAGACGCCGTCGACCCCGGCCATTGCCGATCGCATTGCCGCCCGGTCTTCAAAGGTACCCACCACCAGCTCGGCTCCCCGTGCCGCCAGCGCGACGGCCCCGGCGGAGAAAGGATCCCTGACCAGCGCCCGAACCCGCCAGCCGCGGTGCAGCAGCGCCCGCGCAACCGAGCCGCCCTGCTGACCGGTGGCGCCAAAAACCAACACGCTTTGCGCATTATTCATCACTGTTTCCCCTTATCTGCAGCTTGTTGCCCGGCCTCTCGCCAGCGATAGTCACCTTGCTTAACCTCCTCCAGCCAGCCGCAGGAAGGCCCGGCAAAATGCCCGGTGAACCATTGAGCATGATGGCTGGCTCCCCACGCCATCATCTCCCGTCGGGAGGCTTCCGCCTGCCGGGGATCGCCGCAGAACGCTGAGTTCCACTGCGGATGGGCAAACTGGAGCGGAGAATGAAGGAGATCGCCGGAGAAACAGGCGTAATCATCTCCGGCGGCGAGGATCAACGCGGCATGGTCCGGACTGTGGCCGGGGGTGGGCACAAAGGCGATCCGCCCGCCGACTCGCGGCCGGGCCGCCACATCGACGGTTTCCAGCTGGCCGGCCTCGATCACCGGCAGCAGGCTGTCGAGCCACAGCGCCCGGTAGCGTTCGCTGTTTTTCACCCGCGTCAGCTCTTTTGCCGAGCACAGGTAGCGGGCGTTGGGAAACAGCGGCACCCAGCGATCATCCTGCCAGACGGTATTCCATCCGACATGGTCGGTATGCAGGTGGGTCAGTAGCACCAGGGTCACGTCCTCCGGGTTCACTCCCGCGGCGCGGAGATTCTCCAGATACGGCGTGTTAAGTTGATGATAGAGCGGATTGCCGCCGCGCTCCCGACCGTTGCCAGTGGCGGTATCGATAACAATCAGATCGTGGGGGGTCTGCACCACCCAGCTGTGGATCGACAGCGCAATCGACTGAATAACGTTGTCCGCCTCCGCTACCGGGAACGCCTGTGGATAGAGCGCCGCTGGCTGCAGGGTCATCTCACGCTCCGGCACTTTGAAAATCAGGCTATCGCCTGTCTGGTAAGTTTGCATCACACCCTCCGCGCGCATTGCGCTGGTTGATTTATCGGGGTGAGATTCACTATGCTGCCGGGATAACCCACATTCAAATTGATTATCATAATGAAGAAAATCATTGAAAATGATTTTAGTCGTATCGATCTGAATCTGTTGACGGTCTTGATGGTGCTGTACCGCGAAGGGAGCGTCACCCGCACCGCAGAGGTGCTGCATCTTGGCCAGCCGGCTATCAGCGGGGCGCTGAAACGCCTGCGCGAGATGTTTGACGATCCGCTGTTCGTGCGCAGCGCCAGAGGCATGCTGCCAACGCCGCGGGCGCAAGCGCTGATGACCGACCTGCAGCCGCTGATGGAAAACCTGCATTCGGCGATGTTTGGCGCCGGGGAGTTCGTCCCGGCGCGCGCGCAGCAGCTTTTTCGCATCGGCCTCAGCGACTGGAGCGAACACTGGCTGATGCCCCCGCTGTTACCCGGGATGATGCAGGAAGCGCCCGGGGTCTCACTGCAGTCGATAGCCGCCGACCCCTTCCAGGTTCGCCAGCTGCTGGAGGAGGAGCGCATTGATGTCGCGGTGTCCCTCAACAAACAGAGCCGCGGGGAGGTGGTCAGCGAGCCGGTGATGACCATGGGAGTCACCACCCTGTGGTCGCCGCAGCAGATCCCCTGTCGCGGGCCGCTGTCGGTGAGCGACTTTGTCGCCTGGGAACACGTGATGGTGGCCTATCGTGAAACCGGCCACGGGGAAATAGACCGCCAGCTCGCCAGCCAGGGGCTCGCGCGGCGCGTGCGCTTTGCCACGCAGAATTTCTCCACCTTTCCCCTGCTGCTGACCACCCTGCCGCTGTTCGCCACCGTCCCGCAGGGGCTGGCGCAGCGCTGGCAGGCGCAGTACGCGTTGCGTGCAGACGCCCCGCCGGTAGCCTACCCGGAATTTACGCTGTGCATTTTGCGGCACAAACGCCGGGCGCAGGATCCGGCGCTGAACTGGCTGGTGACGAAGTTAAAACAGGCCATGCGCGGCCAATAACCGGGCCGATGCCCGGCATCAGGCCTCGCTGAGCGGGGGTTGCAGAACGCGCCTGCTCCAGTCATAAAACGCGCGCACCGCCGGCGGCAGATAGCGGTTTTGCGGATAGACCAGCGACAAGGGAAGATCAGAAGCGGCCTGCTCAATACAGGCGACCAGCGCGCCGCTCTGCAGATAAGGTTGCGCCAGATAGCTGGCGACGCGGATCAGGCCCAGCCCCTGAACGCCGGCCTGGATATAGGCATCGGTATCGTCGACCACCAGCGTCTCCTGCATACGGATCGCGCAGTCGCCGTCATCGAGGGAGAAAAGCCAGTCGATGGTCCGCCCGGTACGGTGGTTCAGGTAGCCCACTGCCCGGTGGTGGTGCAGATCGTCGATGCCCTGCGGCCGGCCGTGGGCCGCGAGCCAGGCTGGCGCGGCGAGGACCATCCAGCGGTAGCGGGCCAGAGGACGCGCCACCAGGGTGGTGGAATCTTCGATCCGCCCGGTACGGATCACGCAGTCATACCCCTCCTGGATAATATCTTCCACGTTGTCGCTTGAGCAGAGGATCAGCTCCAGGTCGGGATACTGCTGCAAAAACTCGCCGATCCTTGGCAGAATGCAGTGGCGGGCAAGGGATTGCGGCATCCCCACCTTGAACCGCCCGGCGGGCTGAGCCGAGCGCCCGGGAAAGGAGGCTTCCATCGCCGCCATCTCGGCCAGTAGCCTTTTACACTCCTCGTAGTACCGGCGCCCCTCCGCCGTCACGCTGAGCTTGCGGGTGGTGCGCTGAAGAAGCTGCGCCCCAAGCCAGGCTTCCAGCTCCTTCACTACCCGCGACACCGTGGAGCGCGGCTGCCCGAGCACCTCCGCCGCACGGGCAAAGCTGTGGGCATCCACAACAGCAACATACAACTGCATGGCATCCAGTCTGTCCATTTCGTTCTCCCCCGGCAATTATTATCCCATTATCACGAACAGTCTAACCCGAAATCCTGTTCTTATCGAATGATGCCCGCCCCCCTACACTGAGCCTGTATCCAGTCAATACAAGGCTTAACTGAGCAAGGAGTCAAAATGAAAACTGATAATCTTAATCATGAGGAAAAGGTATTGGTGCTGGGAGCGGGACAACTGGGCACCGCCGTTCTCGATGCGCTGGTGCCTGCGGTGATCCAGCGCCAGGGCACGGTATCGGTTATCGTCTCGCCGGCGGCCTGGGATGAAACCGGCCAGCTGCGATCGGCAAGCCATCAGGCGCTGGCCGACGCCGGGGCCACTTTTCTCGCCGTCGACATCGCCGGTAGCGCTATGGAGACACTGGCCGGTCAGTTTCGCGGATTCACCACCGTGATTAACTGCATGGGGTTTGTCGCCGGTCCGGGGACACAGCTGAAAATTACCCGCGCGGTGCTGGCGGCCGGGGTACCCCGCTATTTTCCCTGGCAGTTTGGCGTCAATTACGATGTGGTCGGCAAAGGCAGCGGCCAGCCGGTCTGGGACGAGCAGTACGATGTCCGGACCCTGCTGCGCGCGCAGCAGGCCACGGAATGGGTCATTGTCTCCACCGGGATGTTTACCAGCTTTCTCTTCGAGCCAGACTTCGATGTGGTGAATTTATCCAACCGAACCCTTCACGCTCTTGGCAGCTGGGATACCCAGGTGACCGTCACTTCGCCGGCGGATATTGGCCGCCTGACCACGGCGATTTATCTGCATCAGCCGCGGATTGCCAACGAAGTGGTGTTTGTTGCCGGCGAGACGATCTCTTACCGCCAGCTGGCAGACACCGTAGAGCGCGTGACGCAGCAAACGTTCAGCAAAGCTGTCCATACCCTGCCCGCCCTGCTGGAGCAACTGCGGGCGGACCCGGAGAACACCATGCTGCGCTATCGCGCCGCCTTCGCCCGGGGCGACGGCATGTGGTGGCCGATGGAGGATACCTGGAATGCCCGGCATCATCTGCCGACCCAGAACGTTGCCGGCTGGCTGCAGGCCGCGCGCTGATTTTCTCCCACAGGACAGAATGAAGATGAAAAAGTTGATTCCACTGATCGTATTGAGTTGTCTGCTGCCGCTGGCGGCAAATGCCAGGACCATCACCGCCACCGGCGATACCCTGGACCATGCGGAGAGCAAAATCCGCCAGCAGGCCGCCCGCGAGGGTGCGACCGCCTATCGCATTACTGAAGCGCGAATGGGCAACAAAGTGCATATCACGGCGAAAATCACGGACTAAACCACCGGCGCCAGGCTCAGGGACGAGCTACCGCTGTCGCTTGCCCGCGCACCAGGTCAGGCGCTCATTTTTTCCCGCCGACGATCGCGGCCTGGCGGCGCGCCGTACAGGCGAGCGTATTCCCGGGTAAACTGCGACACGCTGATATAGCCCACCTCCCCGGCAGCCTGCGCAATGCTCATCCCTTCCGCCAGCATCAGGCGGCGGGCGTGGATCAGGCGCAACTGCTTCTGAAACTGCAGCGGCGACAGCGTGGTCATGGCGCGGAAATGACGGTGAAATACAGAGACGCTCATCCCGGCGGCATCGGCCAGCGCGTCGACGCTGACGGGCTGCATAAAATCCCGGCGCAGCATCGCCACCGCCCGGCGGATCCGCGCCGAATGGCTGTCTACGGCGCCCAGCGCCCGAATGGCCGGTCCATGGACACTCTGCAACAGCCAGTAATGCAGCTCCCGCCGCAGACCTTCCCCCAGCACCGCCAGCGCCCCCGGTTGATCAAACAGCCTTGCCAGCCGGTAAGCGGCGTCTGTCACATCGGCATTCATCGGTTCGATACCGACACGGGGCGCCTCATCCGGCCCTGACGGCCCGGCCTCCTGCAGCTCGCGCAGGATAGCCAGGTCCAGCTCCAGCACCAGCGCGTAATAGGGAAAACGCTGACTGGCCTCGGTGATCTGGCTGGTGGTGGGGACATCCGCGGCAATCACCATCGCCTCGCCCGGGCCATAGTCAAAGCTCGCCAGACCGGTGGTCACGCTCTTACGCCCCTGGAGCAGCATGGCCACCAGCGGCCTGGCGATAGCCGCCTGTAAATCGCCAGGATGGAGGGCCCGCACCAAGGTGATGCCGGGAACCGGGGTAACCGCCACCCCGCTGCTATCGACATGAGCATCGGCAAACCGGCGGCAGAGATCAAACAGGGCGTCGCGCATAAGATCCTTTCAGGCAAGTTTTAAAGCCTGAGTATGCGCTATTTCCCGGGGAAAGGGAGTGAATGGAGAGAAATGGGCAAAAAATAACAAGGATTGGGCAACCCGACCTGACGCGCGGCCCCTATTGTAGAGCCTCAACATACCAGAGAGGACCGAACATGACTAAGATTGCACTTATTACCGGCGCCAACCGCGGCCTTGGCCGTCAGACCGCACTGGATATCGCCCGCCAGGGTGGGGATATCATCGTCACCTGCCGTGGCAATCTCGAACAGGCGGAAGGGGTGGTCGCGGACATCCGCGCCCTGGGTCGCAAGGCCATCGCCCTGCCGCTGGATATGGCGCAAACCGCCAGCTTCCCGGCCTTCGCCGACAGCCTGAGCGCTGCGCTGGCCAGCGTCTGGGGGCGGGTCACCTTCGACCATCTGATCAATAACGCCGGACACGGCGAATTTGCCTCGCTGGCCGAAACGCGCGAAGCGCAGTTCGACGGGCTGTTTAACGTCCACGTTAAGGGGGTATTTTTCCTCGTACAAACCCTGCTGCCGCTGCTGGCGGACGGCGGACGGATCGTTAACTTTTCTTCCGGGCTGACCCGCGTCTCCTATCCTGGCTTCTCCGCCTACGCCGCGGCCAAAGCGGCTGTGGAGATGCTGAGCGTGTATATGGCCCGCGAGCTGGGCGGGCGCGGCATCACCGTCAATACCATCGCCCCCGGCGCTATCGCCACCGATTTTGGCGGTGGGCTGGTGCGGGACGACGCAGGGGTTAACGCGCAGTTTGCCGCCATGACGGCGCTGGGACGGGTGGGCGTTCCTGAGGATATTGGGCCGATGATCGCCAGCCTGCTGCGCGACGATAACCGCTGGGTGACCGCCCAGCGGATCGAGGTGTCGGGCGGACAAACCATCTGACGACTCAGGCTGGCAGGATGCGCTCCAGCGCCAGGCCTGCCAGCCGCACGGTCTCCAGAAGACGCGGCAGGCTATCCCCTTCCCGCGCTTTCGCCGACAGGCCAAGCATCAGTGTATCCATATAGTCAGTCACCCGCAGCGCGTCCTGCGGGTGATGGCGGGCGATATACTGCTGGATTTTGGCTCTTGCCGCAGCATGCCATTCGCCTGCCGCCACCCGGGCGTCGGCATCCTGACAATGCCCCCCCTCCAGCACCAGACAGCCGGCGGCGGCCGGATCGGCCACATAGCGGCGAGCCGCCTCCTGCAGCACGGCGATGAGCGACGCCGCCACCGGCTGGTCGTCTCGCAGCAGGGCGTCGATGGGAATGGCCCCGGTCTGGCTGTAGCGCTGCAGGACGCGGGTATACAGCCCGAGCTTGCTGCCGAAAGCGGCATAAAAACTCGGGGGATTGATACCGAAAGCCTGGGTCAGATCGGCCACGCTCACCGCGTCGTAGCCTCGCGCGTGAAAGAGGCGTTGCGCCGTTTCAATGGCCTGTTCCGCATCAAACTGGCGAGGACGTCCCGGAGTACGCCCTTGTTTTGTAGTGGTCACTATATTAATCCTTGACAGCCTGTTTTGCCGCAGCATATTGTAATCATCACTACAATATCATGAGGTACGGGATATGACAGCATTTCACAACAAATCAGTGCTGGTTTTAGGCGGGAGTCGGGGAATTGGCGCGGCGATCGTCAGGCGTTTTGTCGCCGATGGCGCATCGGTGGTGTTTAGCTATTCCGGTTCGCCGGAAGCGGCCGAGCGGCTGGCGGCGGAGACCGGCAGCACGGCGGTGCAAGCGGACAGCGCCGATCGCGATGCGGTGATAAGCCTGGTCCGCGACAGCGGCCCGCTGGACGTGTTAGTGGTCAATGCCGGGATCGCGATTTTCGGTGACGCTCTCGAGCAGGACAGCGATGCCATCGATCGCCTGTTCCGCATCAATATTCATGCCCCCTACCATGCCTCCGTGGAAGCGGCGCGCCGGATGCCGGAAGGCGGACGCATTATTGTCATCGGTTCAGTCAATGGCGATCGCATGCCGGTGCCTGGGATGGCGGCCTATGCGGTCAGTAAATCGGCCCTGCAGGGGCTGGCGCGCGGCCTGGCGCGGGATTTTGGCCCGCGCGGCATCACGGTCAACGTCGTCCAGCCCGGCCCTGTTGATACCGACGCCAACCCGGAGAACGGCCCGATGAAGGAGCTGATGCACAGCTTTATGGCCATTAAGCGTCATGGCCGCCCGGAAGAGGTGGCGGGAATGGTGGCGTGGCTGGCCGGTCCGGAGGCGTCGTTTGTCACTGGCGCCATGCACACCATCGACGGCGCGTTTGGCGCCTGATACTCCAGGGCGGCGGCGCGCGCTTTGCACCGCCGCCGCGGTGATGTCATGGCCTGTCAGGGATCATCAGGCCAGACTGTCGACCGCCATAAAAAAGCGATCTTCGGTAAGCATCAGCCGCACTTCCGGGGACTGGTGCGCCTTGCGGATCATCCAGCCATCCTCCGGGGCCAGGCTCAGATAAAACATCTCCCGGGATCCCGCGCCGCCGGGTGTCTCGAGACTCAGCGTCACGATCCCCTTTTCCACGCCATCCAACAGCTGCTGTGGCACGATATTGACGCTACGTTCGCCGTTTTGCAGGCGGATGGTCGGGATATCGTAGCGGCAGATGCCGCTGTTGAGGCTGTAGCCAAGAGTGCTCAGGTCGTGGAGATGGCGGGTCGACATCACCACCTCGATACCGGTTCCATCAAACCACTGACTTATCTGCTGAGCCAGCGCCGCCATTTGCTGGCGAAACCTGGCGATATCCGCGGCGGCCGACCCGTCGAGGGCCGCTGTCCGCTGCGGATTTTGCTGTTGCTGCAGTTTCTTAAAAAAACGTTCCCTCGCTGTCACGTTATCTCCCTGTGCTGTGGTGAAGATGGTTATCGCCCGTTCGCTGGTTACGAAGATTGAGGGCGAACTGGCGCGATGGCCCCGCCACAAATGTTTGTTTTCGACGTTACTTCGCCGCTTCAGGCCTGAGCCGTAGCTGGTTGTGTTCGGCGGTCAAAATGCGCGGCTTGTCCGGATCCAATTCCTCACGCGCCAGCACCTGCTTCCAGGTATTCCTGTCTGTGTCCGGATGGCGGAACAGGCCGACAACCGCCACGAACGTCGCCTCCGCTTCCAGCGGCATATTCAGACTGGCACCCCCTCCGGGACTGATCACCACATCGCGACTGGCGAGGAGATCGGCGGCGAGCAGAATATCCCCCTCCTCCAGCAGCTGCTGATAAACCAGCCGGTCAAAGGTCTGGCGATCTTTAAGCTGATAGATGCGCACCACCACCGGTTCAGAGAGCGAGTGATTCTCTCTGGCATCGGTGTTGAGCGCTTCACGCGCGGTAAAGTCCAGATGCAGCGTATTAATTTGCTTATAAAAAACGGCGTTGAAGGCAGTTTTGGTCCCCTCCGAGACGCGCTGAGTGAGCCCGCACCCGCTCAGACAAAGTGCAAGCAAGGGCAGCAGGCAGGCTGTTTTAGTCAAACTTGTACGTAACACGTCGGTTTCCTTGTAGAAAGGTGGCAGGCTGCAGGCCCGTATAGGTACCCAGCTCGGTGGTAAAGGTCTGAGGAATATCGTCCTGACTCTCGCCCTCCCCCACACCCAGCACGCCGTTCATACCGAGCCAGAACGGCTCGTCCCCCAGCGGTGGGACAGCCAGCAGTCGGGTCGGCGCGGTCAGGGTGATGTTGGCCCGGAATCGCCAGCCGAGGTATACCCGCAGCAGGATGAGAAAGTCCCGAAACAGCGGGCCGTCAGGCTTCCAGCCCTGCGCCTCCGCGGGATTGTCGGTGGTAAGGGCGACGAGGAGCTGGCTGCTGGCGTCCGTCGCTTCGTCACCCAGCGGCGTATTGCCGTCCAGTAAGAAGTCATCATCGCCGTAAAACCCCAGCGGCTGGCTGATCGCCACCGGACGCAGGCTATACGGGCTCACCCTGACGGTGGTCTCCGGGGCCAGCAGGGTGACCAGCGCCTGGATCCCCTGCTGGGTTTTGCCAGGCTGACGCAGCACGCCAGTTAGCGCCAGAAAGCGCGACGCCGGCGAGGCGATATGTTGCGTCGTGCCGGGGATGCCCAACCCCGCCAGGCCCAGCAGCGACTGCGAGAGACGATCGGTGCCGCCAGGCTCAAAGGTGGCGGCCCAGGAGTATTTCCGCCAGATGCGGTAAAACTGCGTCATGATCCGGTGGCTGAAGATATCCAGTAAGCCCTGCAGCGCTTCATGCCCTTCCCTGCGCTGGGCGATATCATCGAGATATGCCGTCGGGAGCGGCGAATCGACACCGTACAACCCCATAAAGGTGGTGCGAATGACCGGCGGCCCGCAGTCATCGGCCTCATCGTATTCCACGGCTCTGAGTTCGCTGGCCGGGAATCCCATCCCCGGATGCGGGTAAAAACGCACCGGATCGTCAGCCGGATGGCTGGTCGCCCCCATCAGCTGTTGGCCGGGACGCCGTTTTTCCAGAAGCTGGCAGAATCGGTAAAAATTGATCCGCGGCAGATCGGCCTCCAGCCGCGGGGTCAGCCGGGAATGCGTCGGCTGTGCTTCTCTTCCCATTCCAGTCGTTCTCCGGTTGGTTGCAGAATGATAATCAGGCGGTTGAACAAGTAGATGTCGGTGTAGAGCGCAAAGAAGCGGCTAAGCATCTCGCCAAACAGGCATATGTCGCCTCGTCCGGCAAAGCCGTGACTGTCGAGGGTGACTTCGATCTGCACGCCGCGCACCAGATGGCCCCGCGCAAAGCGCTCTGTTGCGCGGTGCTTCACGTCGAGGATGGCTTCCAGACGCCGACGATTCATCTCGCTGTCGGTCCATTCATACAGCGCCAGGGTGCCGCGCAGGACTTCAGCGTTGTCCATCAGGGAAAGAAAACTGCTGCCCAGATGGCTCAGCACCCGCCAGTGAAAACGATCCTGGGCGGGGGGATAGCACGGCAGCGTTGGTGCGCAGAGGTTACGCACCGCGACGCTGGCCGAAGTGGTTTTCATCACCGTATCAAGCACGGTGCTCTGCAGCGCGCGACGCGGCAGCTGGCCGTTAGTTCCGGTGAGGGTCAGCGACAGGCTTTCATCTTCCGGTACGGTATGATTATCAAAGGCTTCTCCGCCGACGATAAGCCAGGTGTTGTACAGCCCGGAGGGGCCACGGCGCACCCGGGTATGATAGTAATATTCCGCCGCGTCATGACGCATCATGCCGCCTTTGTGGCGAAAACTTGAGAACGGCGTGTAAACCTGCTGGTGCGAGGAGATCACGGAATCGACGGTGTAAATTTCGGTGTGGCCGTCCTGCACGCGCATCGGGCGCAGCGGGTATTCGGTCTGCAGGGAGTTGATGGTCAGCGGATCGGACTCCAGCGGAAAGAGGTTGATCACTGGCACGCAGTGCAGGCGCAGCTGCTTTTCGCTGAAGCGGAAGTCATGTTCCCAGCGTTCCGCCAGCACGACGTCGATTTCAAACCACGCCAGTCCGGCCGGTAAATCCACTGTCTCCAGTCCGCGCAGGTCGATGAACATGAACTTTTCGCGGAAGGTAAAATACTCCAGCAGCAGCTGATAACCGCGAAAACTGCGGCCATCTTCAGGCCAGAGGCCGTCATCCTCGCCAAATCCCAGCGCGCTGAAATACCCGTCCAGCGGCCTTCTGTCCACCTCATCGGGCATGCGCAGCCACATCCGGGCCACATTGAGGGTAAAGGCCTCGTGCATGGCGCAGGCCAGCGGCGCATCGGCGTTGCAGTAGAGCGGGATATGGCTGAGATCGACCCGGCTCCAGTCCGTCAGCTGGCTGCAGTTAAAGCGCAGCGTGATCACCGACCGGCCATCCGTATCAGTGGCCAGCTGGACACGCTCAAGGGATAACGGCTGCAGAGCGATCGCTTTGGTGATGGTGTACCGGCAGCGCGTGCCCTTTTCACCGATCGGCCGGGAAAGCACTTCAAAGCCTTTAGCCATCGTCATCGGCTCTTTCATTTCCGGCCAGTCGGGGGTGAATTCCACGACCGACATCGAGGGAATGGTACGTAAATAATGTGGCCACAGCAGACTGACCACGCCTTCGGTCAGCTCAGGCAGATCGTCATCGAGTTTCTCGCGCATGCGGCCCATCAGGAAGGCAAAACCTTCAAACAGGCGCTCGACAAAGGGGTCGCGGGCGCCCGCTTTGTCGAGATTGAGCATTGCCGCCTGCTCAGGATGAGCGCGGGCAAACTCTTCACCCGCTTCCAGCAGGTAGCGCATTTCAGCGTCGTAATAACGCAGGGTTAAATCGTCCATAAATTAATATTGATTTCCTTTCAATCATCAGATTTTGAAACAGGCATCTAAAAAATAACCTTTATAACACCTGAATTAATACTTATAATTAAATGCCTTTATTTTTTTAAAACACTTATTGCTTGAACCATTTTTAATCGTACCCTTAAAAAAATCATCTTTTATATAAATCGATGCGTAGCACACGCCCTCTTTTGAAGAAAGAATAAAATTTTGACCACCGCTACCTGCAGCGTTATATTCGTATTGACCACCAACCCTCCAACCAATGTCAAGCGCTGCATCTTTCCTAATCAGAGATGTAAACGAAGCTTTAATCTTAACTCTTTTTCCAGGTGCTATAATTTCAGGCTTTGATCGTACTATGCGCGCGACTTCGTCAGGCTCAGGTTCGACATTATATACACTCTCACCTGCATACACGAATATAGTTTCATTAGTGTTATTTATAATAACAACAACTGGCCTTATCGGAATAAAATGAGCGACAAGGACTAACACCACCATAAATAATGCAATACCCGTTAACGTTTTTATTTTTTTCAAAATGATGAGTCACTTTTTTCTGGATTATCTGTATTCCAGCACCAATGATTTTCTCTTGAGTGAGGAAGGTGCGCGCCAGGTGTTGTTTCTAAAACGCAAAGAATATTATCTGCCGTCAACGTCTCAGCAAATTTCCCATGTTCATAAAATAGATTAAACCCTATTTTCATGCTAGTAATGTCATCCATGGTATCATCCCCCATTGCACCTGGCTTCATGTTTTGTTCCCAAGTGGACCCTTTCAAGAGAATTGCTTCAGAAAAACCGACACTACGTCCAACATAACCATAATGTATGTTTGACCAAACATCATAAAAATAATCATGCTGTTTGAATTTATGATAATAAGACTTTGATGATTTTCCTTTCCTGGGAAGTGGTCGTGCTACTGCAACGGATGAAAACAGATCGCGGATCTTCGGTTTATGATCCCAGATTGAACCTGTTTTCACGGTCTGATACCAAATAGCCATTGCAGCAAGTAAATCTGCTTTAGGGGGCGGACCCAGCTTTGCATAAAAGGGAAGTTTATTCCATTCAGTAAGTCTTTTTATTAAAAAATCTTCGTCAATTAAATATCGTATTGTTTCTGCCGTATCGCTTCTGACATTCGCCTTTATTTCACTTAGTATATATTCTGCAACTTTAATCGCCCCATCTGTGTGAGTACACTGTCGTTCAGTCTTATTTTCTGGATGAAGATTCTTGTAGGGTTCCTGTAAAGATGCCATAAGCCCATCGAGTGAAAATAAAGTAGTTATGCACTCACCTCCTTTCTCATAAGTATCATTCATCATTGATGGAATAAACTTCGCCTTACAGGGGCAAGTACTACAGCTGTCGAGGGTTCCGGCCATTCGCCGGCCGTGAATGGTATCGTTGTCGATGCCACCGGCAATCTTGTATAGCCCCGCGTGCTTTCCGCAAGTGACGCTGTCCTGCTCCCGGACAACAGGTTTATCAAACAGAGTGTGATCTTCTGCGCCTGTAGTGATTCTTCCGCCGCAGGTCGTTCTGTCTCCCTGTACCAGATAAAAACCTTTTGCTGCCATACGTTCTCCTTAGTGTCAGTGTCAGTTTCCGTTCTGTTAGCCGCAAAGCACCGCGCTACTGGCTGGATCGAGCGCAATCAGACCTGCCAGCAATTGATCCATCTCCGGTTGCAACCGTAATTTTTCACTCTCGCTGCGCGTAGCTTTCATGCGCAGTAGCCTGAGCCGTCGCGATTTAATCTCGAACAACAGAGCTGGGATCCACTGCGTGAGGGTGATTGATCCCGCCGTATCGTCGAGTTCTCGCAGCAGATAGAGCGCGAGGTCATTCTTCCCCTTTTGTTCGGCCACGCGGGCCATCAGCAGGCGCAACAGCCATTTTTCTTTAGTGGATTCCGTGCCCGGGCGCGTCTGAATCCAGTGGAGTGCAGCATCGAGACCGTCAGTGTCAGCTTTCTCAAGCGCTTCAGGTTCAAGTGCCAGAATGTCGTTATCAGCGCCGCTGGCAGCCGATACTGGCTCATCCTGCCAGACGGACATATCGTCAAGTACACTCTGATTTATCCAGTTCAGCGTGACCTCATCGGCAAAGGGTGTGCCGTCGTTAAAAGCTAATGTTTCAAGCCCGGTGAGACGGCGCAGCAATCCTTTCAGATCGGCAATGATAATATCGGCCAGTACATCCTGACCCGACCTCGCCAGCGCCTGATGGATATACCATTGCAGGTCAAGCCAGAGGTGGTTAGCGCCACGTGAGAAGGTACTGTCCGCCTGTTCCAGTATCTCCGACCAGCTCTGTTGCAGGTACAGCCGCTTGAGCATGGCCCGCTGATCTGCTCTGGGAGGCTCGATACGTGTTTTTCCTTCAGCATCAGGCGCAGGGATGATTGTCAGGGTGTCATGACGAAGGCTTTTCATTAGCCGATGTGCGGCAAGCCAGCCATCGGGTTGAACGCGCAGGTATGCTGTCAGGGTTCGCGCCTGGGCCAGCAGATCCTGACCGGAGGTGATGTTACTGAGAACCGGCGCTTCGTATTCAGCCGTGCGGGAAGCAGTTTGAGCCAGCCCCCGGTTTCCGACGTTCTGCGGCACCACTGCATCGACTCCCCCGCCCTTTATCAAACGAGACTCCAGTGCGCCCCAGAGTGCTTGCAGATCTGGCCGTGATGTTTCTGGTTCTGTCGTCAGACAATCATCAATGAGAAGCAGCGCGCCGACGGTACGCCTTGCGTCCTCCCGCACAACTTCTGGAAAAAGTGAAAGACTGTCTAAGATACGAGTACCCGCCAGCCACTCGAGGGCTGCTTTGCGGCTACGGTCGCGCTGCGGATAAAGCTGCATACTATATCGTTGCAGCAAGCCTGCCAGCAGCTCCAGCCCATCGGCCAAGCCAGCTTCCCCGTCCTGGTGCAAACGGGCCCAGCAGTAATAGGTAACAATCCGGATATCTTTTGTTGTTGCCAGTAACTGTCCAGCCAACTGGCAAATCAGTTCGGTATCGACACCGGAGATCTTATTGACCTCCTCGCGGATACGCTGAAAATCATCGTCATAGCTCGGATCGTCCCCGGTTGGCTGGGTGTCACTGATTGGCGCAAGCCAGGACTGCCACTGCGCCTGGCGTGACCGGGCCTGCTGGCGCAGTACGCTTTCATCCAACTGACTGGCGGCAACCAGATTTTGTAAAATGCTCATAATTCCATCTCATCCATGTCACTATTCCCTCCCCCCGTCGTCAGGGCCTGTGCGCTCTCAGCCGCATCGACACTAAAAATCTGATCCGGCAGGGTCAATCCGCGCAGCGCCAGAAGCACCAGCGGGCCGCTCCCAAGCTGGGAGCGCAATACCCACTGCAGGGTGCGGCCATCCGGAGCGGTGAAGCTCATCATCCACTGGCTGCGTTCGAGCTGCTGGCGCTTACCCTGCTCCAGCCAGCGAATAAAGCCCCAGGTACCGCTGTAGTCACCAAACAGGCGCGTGCCCGCATTGACGGTGGTCCAGGTCAGCAGAGTGCCGGGTTTATACGTCTCCCCCGGCCAGCGGAAAGTCTGCCAGTCGGCCATCTGATTGAAATAGCGCAATTTTTGGCCGTCTATCGTCAGCTGTGTCTCCACAACCTCCGGGGCAGGCCTGGCCTGTAACTCAAAGCTGATCCCCTGGCTGCCGTCGGTAAAAAGAATATCGGACAGCTGGCTTAGCTGGTTGATGGTGCGCAGGAAGGCAGGATTAAAGACCAGACCGTGACTGTTGACCTTATCCGGCACCCACTGACTGCCTTCTTTATGCAGGACACCGTTCAGCTCCGTCGTGAGAAAACGTTCGATCCGCCCGCTGTCCTTGCGCACAAACTCAGCCAGCATCGGCAGCGAGGCGTCACTTTTGCTGGCGGCAAACGGAAAGCGTCCGTCAAAGGCGGTGTGCCAGTTGGCGACCACCGAGCGGCGCCATTTATCATTCAGACTGGCCGCCGACGGCAGAAGCACGGTTTCCCATGCCTGGGTCAGCGGTTGCACAAACAGAGTGTTGCCGAAGCCACTCCACTCTTCGCCAAGGCTTGCCGAAATCAGGCTACCGTACTGTTGCGTGTCGGTCAGGTCGACGCTTTTCCCCTGGAAGACGGTCTGCGCCAGGGTCTGCATCATCTCCTGCGGATCGGAGGCATTCGCAACCTGCTGCAGGCGCAGGCGCACGCGGGTGATACGGGTCAGATAGGTTTGCAGGCTCAGGGTGCTATCGGCCGACATGACGTTGCTGCCCGTGTTTTTCCCCATCAGCTGGAGCAGTGGGCCGAACGTGTCATCCAGAGGCCCCTGCGGGCCGGCGGCCGACTGGTCGATGACCGGCTTGTCTTTCCCGCCCACCAGGTCTTTGGCCGATTTAATAAGGCTGTCCGACAGCCCCTCCCTCTGTTGTCCAGCCTGTCCCTGCCAGGCAAGAGTATTCATCAGGGCAATCAGCGGCGACTGACGGACATCGCTTATCAGCGTGAGCTGGTCGGTAACATCGGCGATATTGGTCGCCGGATTAAGTCGCAGACTGTTGAGAAAATTCAGCCAGCTGCCGGCGAAATCGGTGAAGTAGCGTCGGGTCAGACGCGCTTTCAGCGCCTCCGGCGACAGGTCTGTCGACACCGTTTTGCGCGAATCGCTCAGCACCCAGTCGATTTCTTCCCGGCGCGAGCTGGCTGCCTTATCAATGGCCTGCTGAATGCCGCCTTCCCATGCCTGGCGGGTAAACATCCCCGGGACCACTTCATCGGTGGTAAACAGGCGGCGCGCATCGGTGCCACTGGTCATGTCTTCCAGCGACACATCGGCAAAATTACGACGCACGGATTTGAGCATGTTCTCATATAAGGTGCTTTCGGCATTGCGGCGACCTATCTGCTGTAAAAGAACCTGGCGGCTCTGACTGACCCGTTGCGCATCCGGAGTTATCTTCCATTCAGGCCGTTCGGCCAGCAAGGAGAGATAAAAGGCCCACAAATCCGGCGCCAGACTTTGCCACAGACCGGTCGAGATCCCCATTCGCGTCGGCTGGACCGTTTTCATGGTCTGCGCGAAAAATGCGCCATCGGCTTTATCCGGACGAGCCATCATCAGCCAGGCTTTCAGCTGGTCATAGCCCGGTTTCGCCAGCTGGGCTCGTTGGTCGCTGTTGGGGGCGGAGTTGACCAGCGCGCTGAGCGCCTGCTGCAACGCGGCATTGGCCGGGTCACGTATCAGGCGATGATTCGCCACACCGTACCAGGGCAGGACGGCGTCTAATAGTTGCTGATGATGATCCAGGCCAAAACGCCGATACCAGGGAGCCCCCTTCTGTCCATCGTGCACGAGACGGCCGGCCTCATTGCGCAGGGCATGGAGGGCCGTCAGTTGATAGTCAGAAACGGAGGGGTGGGCCACCAGGTCGCGGGCTTTTCCCGCGACTGTAGCAATCTGGTTGTAATTGAGGGTAAAGGAGAGCAGCAGTCCCGCCGCCCACAGGCCGAGGGTGGCCAGCAGTGTCCAGGCCAGCGTCTGTTCCCACGCCATACCGACACGGTGGCCACGTACACGGGTGCAGTCATCCACAATGCCCTGCCAGGTGGCGGGCAGCGTCAGGAGATGAGGCTGGCCCGCAGGCAGGGCATCAGCTTCCTGATACGGATCCACGGCGCGAGGTTCTGGCAGGCTAAACATCAGGCCACGCAGCGCAAGCCGCTGCCGCGAGGCGGTCAGCCACGGCGCCAGCTGCCAGCGCCATTGCGCGATCCCCCCGTCGATAAGCCGATGCCCCAGACGCAGCAGGAAGTCGTGGCGGGTCTCCTCCGCGATCTGGCGCATCCCCTGCTCCCGCAGCGTGGGCAGCATCTGCGCAAGCTGACGGGCGACATCGTCCTCGGTAGCGCGTAACGGGAAGCTAACCCCTACCGCCTGCACCACGCGGTCAGCCTGCGACCACTCACTGTCGCACAGTTTCCACAGCCAGACCGGGGCGGCATAGCGCAGCAGTTCGCTGATTTTTTCCAGCCCACGCAGGTCGCTCTCACTTATCTGCGGCGTCAGGGTGAGAGACGACGGCATCACCCGCACAATTCCGTCCAGAGGACGACCGCGGCGCAGCTTGCGCAGCGCGGCGTATTGTTGGCGATCGGGTTCGGAGAGCAAGCTGCCGCCGTAAATCAGAACGGTACGCTGGCCCTCCAGCCAGCGCTGCTGACGCAGACCCGGTGCCAGTTGTTCGATTGCCGCCTCGTCGCCGGTGACTAAAAGCAGGCGGACTTTGCGTCGCCAGTGAATTCCAATTCGGGTTCGCAGATGGTCACGAATCCTGGCACACATCACCACTGCTGGAGAAACAGAGATGTTTTCACTCTCATCTTTTCTCTTATTGTCATCACCACGAGTGACATCCAGGAGAGCCTCAAACTCCTTTTTACCGGCACTGCGAGCTGTCCACAGGAGCATAACTAACATGATAAAGATACATCCGGTAATGCAGCACCCACCAATAAGCCAGTAATTCTGCTGCTGACTATCGCCCTCAAGTCCGGCCATGTCAGGATGTTTCCAGACGATAAATGTCATTGCAGCCAAGAGTAAAAAGAGAATGAATACGACTGAAAGATAGCGACCTTCCGCAGTTTTCGGTGCTAAAAGTAACTTCACAGATCCATCTCCTGTCTTGAAGCTATCGGGGTAATAAGCGTGCTCCATAGCACTTTCTGAGTGGTATCCCCGCAGATAATCATCTGCGGGGATTGTGTTTGTCGGGCGATTTCAGTGGCGGCAGCAATAGCCAGCCAGGGTGCAGCGGCTCCAGCATTCCCCATGGATATATCGAGTGAAATGACAGCCTCATCTTTTACGCACTGCGCAGGATGTGCATTCTGACATCCAATCGCTTCTGCACGTTGCTCACCTGTCATTCCAGCGAGCCATAAATTTTCCACCATATTTTCTTTTAGCGGGACGTTCCAGGCGGCCATCCTCATCCCCTCGCTCAGTTCACCTGATGGAGCAGCATCTGGCCGGTGTAGTAATGCGAGGGGGTCAAGCGCCTCTTGCGTTAGGCGGTTGCCAAGAAGTAGAGCAACAGCTGCTTCAGCAGTATTGTTTGTAACAATCGGATCAATCTGGAGGCCAACAATCAATAGCATTGCTTTATCTTTAATACGTTCATTTAACCAACGGTCAATTACACTAAGACCACTCCCTTCACCGTGTTCAACAGGAAAAGTGATATTGTTCTTTTGCCATGCCTCATCCCAGTAATGGCGAATGTTCTCCAAAGGCAGCGATGTTGTTACATCAAAAACTACTACTAATGGGCATTTATCAGGGATTTGTGTAAAAGGAATGTCTGCAATCATCTGCGAAAAAATATTTATTATCACGAATTCCATAGAATCCTGCGGGCTGGAAGAAATTTGGCTCATTCTGGCGCTTTCATTACCATCCCGGCCGACCTGTGAAACAATAATGCTGTCGTTATTTTGCATAGCAATAGCGGTATCTTTCTGAGCAACTGATGAGTGGCCGGTAATAAATGTTGCACTCAGCACTTGTAATGCACGCCGTGCCTTACGGGTTTCTCGAAGAATCCACTGTTCTCGCTGTTTGTCAAAAGCGTTTGCTTTGCTATCCTGTAAAGACCAAACAAGCAGACGAGAAGAAAGCAAGACACTCCATAAAGCAACAGGAAAACCTACAGCTAATCTCCAGAAGTACAGATTTTCAACATAACGCCCAAATATACGCATTATGATAATACTGACCGAAAGCATGACAACCAGAGCAACAAGCCAACGAGAGAATTTCAGAGGCTTAGGTCTGGGGTAGCGTTCTGGCAAATGTTTAAGTGTAAATGGCATTAATTTCCTCATGTTACAGGATGGCTAAATTAGCTTGATATGCAGACGAAACAAAATTTACCACATTATATTTCTCTCATTAGCAAACTCACACTTAAACATACGACCATCCTTTTTGGTAACAAAACATAAATCAACGTGCTAGTTTACTTTTGTCGTTGAAACGGCCTTCCATTTTTTTCAGCATGTAATTTAACAGAGACTTGTCTTTTTTAATTATAATCTGGAATCGGAGGGTTTTCTCCACCACACCTACCATTTTCAACTATGATATTCTCTTCCCCTCGTAGTGCATATTTCAATCCATTTTATACGCGAAATACTTGACAGTAACTGGGTCTATCCCATCAATACATCCAATTTATAAGCAAATAAAACAGTGCCTTCGTCATTAGTAAAGCTACTGTTTATTTCAATTGATTCTTTTACCCCATTCACATTAATATCCATTTCATAGTCAATAATATAATCATTTGAAATGCAATCATCCTTACCCTTTGTCACCTGTTTTACAGATAAATGCTCTGCAGTATTATTCTGGTTGATTTCCTTTTTCATCACCAGTAAATGCTTACCAGAATTACCTTCCCACTTTGTAGAAAAGATTAGATTTTTAGTAAAAGTAGAATTTATTGGCTACAAAATAATATGCAACACAACCTAAAAAGCAGCAAGAACGCCGAATAATGATTCATCAACAACACCCTTAATTTATAGCGAGATGCTTACTTCAATACTCACAAGCTATTTTTGCAGCATAAATTTATTGGCAGCTTTGCAAGCTAAAGTTCCGTCGGGAAGAGAATCAAACAAAGAGGTAAAGTTATATAGGACTGTTTTCCCATTAACTTTCTTAAATTCAATAAAATACCCATAAGCACCATCATCATCACATTTTTTTCTAATAGACTCTGGTAGTGCAAAAGATACATTCCATACACACACTTTTTCATTTGGGAAAACTGCCGATGTGTTAACAGGATACTTTGATTTTTTGTCCACTCCCCAGCCATAGTAAACCTCAGATACATTGACAAGTGTACTGTATTTATTTTTGATAAGTAAATCACTTTCAACATAATGCCTCACTTCTTTTGAAGACATTTCAATCAACAACTTCTTATTGTTTTTTTTAAAAACCTCTCTTAGAGAATCTATATTTGAGTTATCCATACACTCTTCTGCCAGTACACAGGAGCTGTAACCAAGTAACAATGCTAAAACATAATAATACTTCACATCACCTCCAGTATTAAATTTTTATTTATCACCTTGTTCTTCCATCCTCGTTCGAGAGTAGATTGGCTCCAAGGCTTTCACGCAACTCTGCAATATTAGAAATCGCTGCTTCTCTCGAGCCAGAATTTATTATTTTTTGTGCATAAGAATAATATGAATCAGGTACATAGAACCCTATCAACTCATAATGTAACCGTCCATTGATATAAACTTGATATAATGGGTTTATTGTTACACTATCTCCCTGATTTCCGCCAAGTACACCTATTTCTCCATCCTCAAAAAGACAGTATATAAAAGCAACGTGCCCTTTCCAAGATGCTTTTTTCCGTAAAACGACTATTGCACCGTATATAGGTTGAGACACTTTTATAAAACTTTTATTTTTCGAGAAAGATTGAGAACTGGCGCTACCAGATGTTGAATATCCAGATTCTTTAAGGCAATAATTTACAAAAGAAGCACACCACGGATTAGAGTCACCAACCATGGATGACATATTAATGCCTGTCTTCTTATGGTAGTTTATTCCGCCATCGCCTTCCTTTACACGCCCCCATTTCCATCGAGTCTCTCCCTCCTCGAATGCAACCGCCATCCACGGAGCCTCTCGCTGATCATGAGGAAGTAACGCAATCGGATTACCGGAATTTTTTCCTCCGACTGATTCCAGCGTTTTTTTATTGGAATTTACTTCTTTGTTTTGTAGTTGTTTTTTACTCACTGTTTTTGAGGTTGGAGGATTAACTGCTGAGTTATCGGACTCGACCGCAGTATTGCTACCATTTTTTCTTATAGAAATTGATTGCCCCGGATATATTTTATTAGGGTCTGATATATTATTCTGACGCGCAATATCGTCAACATTCGCACCATTTTTTTCTGCGATCTTCGCCAGCGTGTCACCAGGTACAACGATATAGATTAAGGGGCTATTAGTTTTGGCACCATAAATCATCAAGTGTTGACCAGGGAAGATCTTACTCACATCTTTTATATTATTGTTTTTGGCAATTTCATCAGCACTTGTCTTATAACGTTTGGCAATTTTTGATAGAGAATCTCCTGGCATGACTATATACTCTATCGGTTTCAGAGCGCTCTTCTCACGTGGCACTTTGGGAGTCTCGGCAAGTGTTTTTGCAGAGAATTGAGAAAAATTTCGCGTGAGCAGTATATTCTTCGTTTCATCCCCAGCAACTGCTGAATAAACAACATCCTCTTTTCCAGCAGAATTAGTATATTTGACGACAATAACCATTCCTTGTTTCGTATGAATAATTGTCTTGAGCTTGCCGTAAGCGTCTGTTTTCCACTCGTAGCTAGTACTTTCTAGTGTTACCTTAAATGGCACATTAGCAACTGGGCGAGAGCCGTCTGAAACCGTCAAGTTTGTCACATACACCCATTTTTCAGTACCAGCCTTCAGGCCCCCTTCTTTTTTACTGATCGCATCCACAACTTTGCCGAATTCTTTATCATCCAAGTCAGATATTTTTTTATCTTTTGCAACGCCACTCTCTGAACTTATAAAGTTAGCATAAGCAACGGGATCATTGCCTGCGGTTTCAGGAGCATACTGCGACATCATCTCAGATATGGTGTCATTTTGATATTTTCGCCTCAATAATGCACATTTTTCACGCTCCCCAGCTTCAATGCTGGAAAAAATCGCAAATGTATTTTCTTTCGGATTATATACAGTACCGACACCTATTCGCCCTTTTTGCTTACTTGCATCAGGCAATGCCATAATATTTCCGGGGTTGTTAAATCTCCAGTTTAATGTCCCTGCAGTTTTTAGCAAACGAGTCCCATCACCAGCTTCGTACTCAACCGTCTTGGTTTCAAGATGGTATGTCGCTTTTATAAATCTCATACATCATCCTTTTTATTTTATTCTGTTGGCTGAAAGCTGGTGTCGTTTAATAAGACGGAAGTCATATGATAGCCTGTGACAGCAAGCATAACTTTTCCATCTACAATGACATGGTGATTAAGTAGATTGCGTTTAGTTTTATAATCGTCACCACTAACAATGAGCTGAATATTGCTATCCCAACCTTTTTGCTCAGTATTAGCATCAACCACGCACTTTAGCGGACTATTTATATGCAGGATCCAGTAGAGTAATTTTTCGTCATGCGCCCTATCTTCCCCCCAATTTGGGGGGCCGTAAAATATTTCTTCTTTCATTATTCCTGTGAGTACAATCTTATCCCCCTCTTTCAGGCATGCAGCATATACACCGAAGTTATAAAATAAGATAGCCAGACTCAACGTAAGTTTCATAAGCATACTTAACACTATCAACTATCCTTTGTTAAACTTAATAAAGTTGAAATCATTGATTCAGTCAATGCTGATGTTCTATCATCTTCAAAACCCACTTCACTTAAATAAAGATCGGCATCAGGTGCTTCATCCTCAAAATCCTCCATACTGTCGTCTTCAGTTGATGAGACAGAATGATCCTCTTTACTCCAAGTTTCTCGGCCAATGATTAAATTTAATGTATCGCTTTCAGGAAGTACTATTTTGGGGAAACGACCTGAACTGTCTACTGTTCCGGTAGACAGAATTTTTCCAGCGCTATCAGTAATACTGTACGGCTGATTTATCAGCCAGTTCATACTTTGGCTGACACTATCCGCACCTGGAAAAGCAAAACGTAAACTGTGCTCTCCAGGCTCCATTACAGGAAATACAGGCATTTTGACTTTTTCAGAAGCGCTTTCCTGACGCCCGTAATATCCTGCTTTCGTGCGATATTCGCCTGCAGTAGCAGATTCAATCGCATTTGCATCAAGTCTGATATAGCTCCCTCCACCATTCAAGGTCAGCTTCTTCTTCGCGATGATTTTGATTTCATCCTCCGTGCTGACAATGCTGATTTCCTTCCGGGCAAGCAGCGCCATCAGGTCATTCTGCGCCTGCATCTGTACCGGTCCCTGGTTCGCTATCAGCCTGATCCCAAGCTTTCGCACAAACACGCTCAGCGCACTGCCCACCCCGATGAACAGATTTTTCACCACGCTGACATCCGCATTCTTTCCGGCCGTGGCAATCAGGTTATGTCCGGCTGAGACCTGCAGGTGCTCCCCGCTGGTCAGCGCTATCCCCTCCGGCGCGCTGAGCAGCAGTACTGATTTTTTGAGGTCTGTCAGCTGCTGCTCCAGCAGGGTAATTTGCGCCTGGAGATCGGCCGGGTTCGCGGTCGCCTTCTGCGCGTCACCGGAGATGGACATCATCTGCTCCCGGGCTTCAGCCAGATTGCTGACCGCCGGCTCCATATTCAGCACCTGCCCCTGAGCCTGCGCCTGCCCGTCCGCGCTGATAAAAATACCCTTCTGTGCCCGGATGGCGCCCCGGCTGTCGGTTCTCAGCTCAAAGCCTTCGCCGCGCTGCCGCTTCTCAGCATCCACGAGATGGCCGAGGTTCAGCTGGCTCTTGCCGCCATACTCCGTCGACACCTTGATATGCTCTTTCCCGCGCTCATCGTCGAGGCGGATTTTGTTGTTGGCCGGGGTGCGCAGGACGTTACGTTTGTCATTGCGGATGGTGACGTGGTCGCCGTGTGCCGAGTCGTGCAGCACCCCCGCGATATACGGCCGGTCGGGGTTACCGTCCTCAAAGCCAATCGCCACCTCCGTCCCCGCCAGCAGCGGCAGGTGCAGGCCGTAAGTGTCTCCGGCATACGGCCGCGACTGGCGGACCCACAGGCTCTCGAACCCGGTTTCCCAGCGCGCCCGGTCAAACAGCATATTCACCCGGTAGCGCCCGTGTTTGTCGATATGCCCGTAGGTGTCGTTTTCCCGGGTGCTGGTCACGCGGGCCGGCAGCGTCCCGGCCATCACCGGACGCGCACCGGGCTCAGGCCGGTAACCGACGTCCGGGCTGTCCGGTATGCCGGCAAACTCCACTGCAAAGTCGGCATCGCGCCGGGCGTGGCTGTGCATCGCCGTGACGAGCACGCCATCAGCAAACTCCCCGGCCACCTCCTCTCCGCCGGTGACCTTCAGCACCTGTCCCGGGCAGAGTGTCGGGCAGCTGGTGGTGGCCTGCGTCCGGGTCTGGCCGTTCAGATAACGCTCATGACGAAGCCGGGCGTAAAACGCCCCGGACTCCGGCGCCGGATGGCGGTCATGGACATTCCCGGCGGTCAGGTAGTTATCTCCCCAGTGGTAAGCCTCACCAAAGGTGGTGGTCTCCCCGCGGGTGACATCCACCTGCGCGTTCATGTCCGCCGTCGCCTCGCGGTAGTTGTAGTCGCGGGTACTGACCTGCTGCTCCACGACGCGGTGGCGGCATGCCATCTCCCACACCGCGTCCACCCCGGCCGACTGCTGCCCGGACGGCGGGACCGAAGGCAGCTTCAGTCCCTTCTCATAGCCCTGCTGACTGTCGCAGAACTCAGCGACGTCGATGTGCAGCCGCGTGTCGGTGGTAAAGCGAAACCAGATCCCCACCTCACCCAGCAGCCGGGTGATAAAGCGCAGGTCATCCTCGCCGTACTGCATCACCTGCTCGCGTCGCGGATACGTTTTTGTCAGTGAGAACAGAAAATCCTGACCGCGCAGGCCGTGGCGCTCGCGGAGGATTTTTTCCACAATCTGCGGAACGGACTGGTCCTGGTAAATGCCGTTCTGGTGCGAGCGGTTAAGCAGCGCCAGGCGCGGCTGGAGCGTCAGCGCGTAGTGCGTTTCATCCCTGGAGGTACTGAGCCGTTCAAACCCCGTCACCACGCCCTGGATCACCCGCACGGGTTGCTGAACATTGATGCCGAAGCCCTGAGCCACCGGCGCCTGCAGCGTCAGGGAGGCTGCCTTCATCAGCATCATCTCTTTGCTGATGGCATGGTCTGCGCTGGTGAATTCGATACGGTAGCGGAACGGCTGGCTCAGGGCTTCATCGCCCTCAAACGCCAGCACATCAAGCCCGGCTTCACATCCTTTCACCGAAAGCAGGTGGTGGTTGTGGCTGAACAACAACGTAGCAGGGTTTGTAGTCATTAGAATCCTTTCAAGTGATAAAACTAAGCTAATGTATTTTAAAATCAACTACGACATAAATTAATAGTTATCTATTTAATATAAATAGAATCTAAGCTCTTGATGATTTAATGACTATTGTACTTTACTGCTGATATTCCCTACTGTGTAGTAAATATCATTACCTTTCATATCATATACAAACGCATTTCTTATATCCTGATGTTTTCCACTTTCCCCAACACCAGAGAACGGCACATTAACGCAAATAAAACTCTTGTTATTTAATCTAATGTACCCCCATTCTGAAAAAGAATAATCTATCTCCTTCGGAATTGATTTGATTAACAGTCCAAAATCAATAACCTTTAATTTCGATAAAGGATATGATTTACTCCCCTTATAAAAGGCCATTCCTGACCGAGAATTCCCATATCCAACAATAGTTCCTTTATAATCAACATAGCGCACTTCGCCTGCTGCAGAATAGTTGCTATCTGTTATCACTGCACTAGTATCTATTGATGAATAATCAACCCCATCAATTAATGAGTGCTGAAACAGACATGTTTTAAGTGCATTCGAGGGTATACTGTCGTTAGCAACAACAGCTATTGAATAAAACAGAAAAAAGTTTAACAGCAGTTTTTTTATCACTTGTATAACTTCCCTTTTGATAAGGTTATATAATCATCATTGTTTTTCCAAAAGATCGTCCCACCATAAGCCGCAGTCGAATCATAAATATGATCATACCGTCCTACTTCAACTTTTTCTTTTGTGACTTTAACTTTTCCCTTCACTGTTTTCTTGACCTTAACAATTTTATAGAGGATAACAATTTTTGTTGAATCCTTAATATCATATATATTATGCGAAGGATCTGTGAATTTTATCCCATGCCTTACTTTAAAATGTTTATTATAATTCGATTTTATATCTGCCCCATCCCAAAAATATGCACCATTCGAAAGATCGGGTCCATCTGACAATGCATTCTTTGCTGCTGTCAAGGCATTAGACATACCGGTATCGTTAGATATATCCTCATCTTTAGCCTTATTGAATTTTTTATATTTTGCATTCCCATCACCAACAACATAAGAATAAGAGGGCTCTCCATCAATAAACTCCTTCATTGTAGTATATCCTCTCGCGTCTCTCTGACGGACCAATACACTAGCTAACGCTTTTAATTCATTAGCATCATTGCTTGCTGATGCTTCCCCATATGCCATAGCGGCCAACAATCGCTCTTCATCTGAAATTTTATCAACTTTAGTATCAGTCATGATCTTTCCGCCCTATCAACATCCAGCCAAAAAATTATATTTTTATCATCACCAAGAGTAAATTCCAGAGTCCCGTCATGATTAAACAATTCAGACTTAGAATCAGCTAACCGATAGCGATAGTTATTAATAGGATTATCATCCACATCTAAAAGAATAAAACTTTCAGTAATCTCTTCATCATTGGGATCCTTAGACATTTCAGATAAAACAGGCATTTCAGGTTTGTTTTGAGCCCTCGTCTGCCTGCTGTAATGACCGGCCCTTGTTCTGTACTCACCTGCCGTCGCTGATTCAATGCCACTGGCATTGAGCGTGATATAGCTTCCCCCGCCGTTTATCGTGACCCTTTTTTTCGCAATAATTTCGATACTGTCTTCCGTGCTGACAATGCTGATTTCCTTCCGGGCAAGCAGCGCCATCAGGTCATTCTGCGCCTGCATCTGCACCGGTCCCTGGTTCGCTATCAGCCTGATCCCAAGCTTTCGCACAAACACGCTCAGCGCACTGCCCACCCCGATGAACAGATTTTTCACCACGCTGACATCCGCATTCTTTCCGGCCGTGGCAATCAGGTTATGCCCGGCTGAGACCTGCAGATGCTCCCCGCTGGTCAGCGCTATCCCCTCCGGCGCGCTGAGCAGCAGTACTGATTTTTTAAGGTCCGTCAGCTGCTGTTCCAGCAGGGTAATTTGCGCCTGGAGATCGGCCGGGTTCGCGGTCGCCTTCTGCGCGTCACCGGAGATGGACATCATCTGCTCCCGGGCTTCAGCCAGATTGCTGACCGCCGGCTCCATCGCCAGCACTTGCCCCCGGGCCTGAGCCTGTCCGTCCGCGCTGATAAATATCCCTTTCTGTGCCCGGATGGCGCCCCGGCTGTCGGTTCTCAGCTCAAAGCCTTCGCCGCGCTGCCGCTTCTCAGCATCCACGAGATGGCCGAGATTGAGCTGGCTCTTGCCGCCGTACTCCGTCGACACCTTGATATGCTCTTTCCCGCGCTCGTCGTCGAGGCGGATTTTGTTGTTGGCCGGGGTGCGCAGGACGTTACGTTTGTCATTGCGGATGGTGACGTGGTCGCCGTGTGCCGAGTCGTGCAGCACCCCCGCGATATACGGCCGGTCGGGGTTACCGTCCTCAAAGCCAATCGCCACCTCCGTCCCCGCCAGCAGCGGCAGGTGCAGGCCGTAAGTGTCTCCGGCATACGGCCGCGACTGGCGGACCCACAGGCTCTCGAACCCGGTTTCCCAGCGCGCCCGGTCAAACAGCATATTCACCCGGTAGCGCCCGTGTTTGTCGATATGCCCGTAGGTGTCGTTTTCCCGGGTGCTGGTCACGCGGGCCGGCAGCGTCCCGGCCATCACCGGACGCGCACCGGGCTCAGGCCGGTAACCGACGTCCGGGCTGTCCGGTATGCCGGCAAACTCCACTGCAAAGTCGGCATCGCGCCGGGCGTGGCTGTGCATCGCCGTGACGAGCACGCCATCAGCAAACTCCCCGGCCACCTCCTCTCCGCCGGTGACCTTCAGCACCTGTCCCGGGCAGAGTGTCGGGCAGCTGGTGGTGGCCTGCGTCCGGGTCTGGCCGTTCAGATAACGCTCATGACGAAGCCGGGCGTAAAACGCCCCGGACTCCGGCGCCGGATGGCGGTCATGGACATTCCCGGCGGTCAGGTAGTTATCTCCCCAGTGGTAAGCCTCACCAAAGGTGGTGGTCTCCCCGCGGGTGACATCCACCTGCGCGTTCATGTCCGCCGTCGCCTCGCGGTAGTTGTAGTCGCGGGTACTGACCTGCTGCTCCACGACGCGGTGGCGGCATGCCATCTCCCACACCGCGTCCACCCCGGCCGACTGCTGCCCGGACGGCGGGACCGAAGGCAGCTTCAGTCCCTTCTCATAGCCCTGCTGACTGTCGCAGAACTCAGCGACGTCGATGTGCAGCCGCGTGTCGGTGGTAAAGCGAAACCAGATCCCCACCTCACCCAGCAGCCGGGTGATAAAGCGCAGGTCATCCTCGCCGTACTGCATCACCTGCTCGCGTCGCGGATACGTTTTTGTCAGTGAGAACAGAAAATCCTGACCGCGCAGGCCGTGGCGCTCGCGGAGGATTTTTTCCACAATCTGCGGAACGGACTGGTCCTGGTAAATGGCGTTCTGGTGCGAGCGGTTAAGCAGCGCCAGGCGCGGCTGAAGCGTCAGCGCGTAGTGCGTTTCATCCCTGGAGGTACTGAGCCGTTCAAACCCCGTCACCACGCCCTGGATCACCCGCACGGGTTGCTGAACATTGATGCCGAAGCCCTGAGCCACCGGCGCCTGCAGCGTCAGGGAGGCTGCCTTCATCAGCATCATCTCTTTGCTGATGGCATGGTCTGCGCTGGTGAATTCGATACGGTAGCGGAACGGCTGGCTCAGGGCTTCATCGCCCTCAAACGCCAGCACATCAAGCCCGGCTTCACATCCTTTCACCGAAAGCAGGTGGTGGTTGTGGTTGAACAACAACGATTTCACGCTACTCATCGGCGATTGCCCCCTCGTCAAACGCCATCACGACGCCTTCCTCTTCGTGATACCCCAGCGTCACCTGGCGCGGTTTCTGCCCCGCCGCCATATGGCTCAATAGCTGCTGACTCAGCGCCGGCAGGATCTGCTGATTCAGCAGGCTGTCGACGTTGCGGGCGCCGGTGTCCGGCAGCAGGCAGGCCTCGGTCAGCGCGTCGAACAGGCTCTCGCTGAGGGTGGTGGTGATTCCGTAATGGCAAGCCAGACGCTGGCTCACCTGCCCGAGCTTCATCCCGACAATGGCGCGCAGCGCTGCCGCCGGCAGCGGACGGTAAATCACCGTCTGGAAGCGGGCCAGCAGCGCCGGCTGGAAGTGGCCGCGCAGCACCGGGCGCAGCAGCTCGTGCAGGTCTGATTCGCTGGCCTCCGGCTGTTCATCCAGCAACTGCATCAGGAGGTCGCTACCGAGGTTGGCGGTCATCAGGATCACGGTGTTGCGAAAGTCAATTTCACGCCCCTCGCCGTCGCGCATCACCCCCCGGTCGAAGACCTGATAGAACAGGTTCATCACATCGCGATGGGCCTTCTCCACCTCATCGAGCAGCACCACGCTGTAGGGGCGTTTGCGCACCGCCTCGGTCAGGATCCCGCCCTGGCCGTAGCCGACGTAGCCCGGCGGAGAACCCTTCAGCTGGCTGACGGTGTGCGGCTCCTGGTACTCGGAGAGATTGATGGTGATCAGCGCTTTCTCGCCGCCGAACAGCGCATCGGCCAGGGCGAGCGCCGTTTCCGTTTTGCCGGTGCCGCTCGGCCCGACCAGCAGGAACACCCCCTGCGGACCGTTCTCCGGCGTCAGGCCGGTTTTCGCGGCGCGCAGGCGCCGGGCAATAGCGCTCAGGGCCGCCTCCTGGCCAACCACCCGTTTGCCGAGACTCTCTTCCAGACTCAGCAGCTCCGTCTGCTCATCTTTCATTAGCGAGGAAAGCGGCACGCCGGTCCAGTCGGCAATCACCGTCGCCACGGTGCGGACGTCGACGTCCAGCCCGAGCAGCGGATTGCCCTGCTGGACAGCAATAAGCGCGGTTTGTAGATCGCTGATTTCCGCCTGGCGGGAGATATCGCGACGACAGGCCCGCAGCGCCTCCGTCAGCTGCAGCTCCTGACCATACTGAGTTTCGAGGGTATCCAGCGCCAGAATAAGGCGGATCTCCTCCTGCTCAATGGCCGCCAGCCGTTCGCCGTGGGCGCTGTTGCCCAGCGCAATATCTTCCAGCAGCGCCTGCTTCTCCATCGCCAGCGCGGTGAGCTGCGCCTTCATGCGAGTCAGCGGCTCAGGCACGGTATCAAGACTCATGCGCAGGCGGGCGGAAGCGGTGTCGAGTAAATCCACCGCTTTGTCCGGCAGCTGGCGGCCGGTGAGGTAGCGTCGTGACAGCGTCACGGCGGCGCGCACCGCATCATCCGTGATATGCACCCCGTGGTGGTGGGCATAGCGGGGCTTCAGGCCGCGCAGCATCAGGCAGGCGGTGTCGTCGTCCGGCTCATCCACCTTGACCATCTGAAAGCGGCGCTCCAGCGCGGCGTCGCGCTCGAAGTACTGCTTGTATTCACTCCAGGTGGTGGCGGCGATGGTCCGCAGCTCGCCCCGGGCCAGCGCCGGCTTCAGCAGGTTGGCGGCATCCGCGCCGCCCGCCTGATTACCCGCGCCGATGATCGTGTGCGCCTCGTCGATAAACAGCAGCACTGGCGAAGGCGACTGCTGCACCGCCTCAATGATATTTTTCAGCCGCTGCTCAAACTCGCCTTTGACCCCGGCGCCGGCCTGCAGCAGACCGAGGTCGAGGGTGCGCACCGACACTGGCTTCAGCGCGTCGGGGACGTTGCCTTCGGCAATGCGCAGCGCCAGGCCTTCCACCAGCGCGGTCTTGCCCACACCCGGCTCGCCGACGAGGATCGGGTTGTTTTTACGCCGACGGGAGAGAATGTCCACCATCTGGCGGATTTCCGTGTCACGTCCGAACACCGGGTCAATCTGGCCGTCTCTGGCTTTGGCGGTGACGTCGAGCGTGAATTTGTCCAGCGCATTCTGCAGCGCCGGGTTGAGCCCATCAGCATTCAGTTCGCTGCCCGCAGGACGCCCCACAAATTCCACATCCCCGCCATGGCGCTGCGCCAGCGCCGCTTCCTGCAGCGCTGGCGGACGTTCGTCGGACTGGGCATCCAGTAAGGGGCGCAGGCGATCCAGCTGGCTCTGGCCCAGCGTTAACAGCGGCCACAGCCCATCGCACTGGATCAGATTCTGTTTTTCAACCAGCGCCATCAGCAGGTGAACACTGCGGATCTGCGCTTCGCCGCTGAGCGAGGCAATCAGCCAGGCCTCCTGCATCAGCCTCAGGATAGGATCAGAGAGCTGGGGACGATGACGTACCGAGCGCGGCTGTTTATCCAGCCAGCTCAGCAGATCCTGCCACAGCGCATCCATATCCCATTCATAGCGCCGCGCCAGCACCGTCAGATCGCCTTCCCCCTGTTCCAGCAGCTTGAGCAGCCAGTGCTCGGGCAGGATCTCGGCATGCGCCCGGGTCTGGCACAGGGAGGCCGCCCCCTCCATTGCGCGGGCACAGCAGGGATTAAGACGGCGTAACAGGCTGGCTGGATTTTCCATGAGATCCTCTCTTATTGGTTCCGAACACGCTACCGCCCGTCGCTGTTCCCGAACAGGAACCCCAAGCGCACAAGGTCAGGCAGACAGATTGTGTTTTTCTTTGCTGAGAACCCGCATCTCAGGCACTCAGCAAAAAACGGCGGGCAGAGAAACGCTGCCCGCATCAGGCGATAGTCCGCAATAAACCCCGGTCGCAGAGATAACAATGCGGCCGGGGTGAGCGAACGTCGCCTGCGCGCCAGCGGCGCGAAATATGACGGGCAATTACGCGGTGGCGCGTTCGTTCCAGCTATCGGAGTGAATGATGTTGCCGTCTTTATAGGTCCAGGTGATCTTCTCGTAGCGCAGCTCAATCTGTTCCAGATGGTTGTGCTTCTCGTAGGCGGGGTCTTTGATGTCGTGCATCAGGGGATTCACTTTCACCACCTTGACGTTCTCAAGTTTGGTATTGAAATACTCCACTTCCTGGCCGGCATCGTTGATTCTGTACCACTTAAACTCGGCGGACTTCAGGGTCTGACCGGTGGTCACCGCCTTGTACAGGTAGGGGCTGGAGGAGTCGATCTCCTTGGTGAACAGGAACGGCGTATGAATACGCGTGCCGGTCAGTTTGCCGGTGTTGTTATCGGTCGGGATGTACAGGTTATGCTCCTGGGCCACCACTTCGATACTGCCTTCACGATCCTGAACGTCGACAGACCCTTTAATGTCCGCGCCGCCATCGTCTTTCAGCCAAAGATAAACAGGAATTGCCATGGAATTACTCTCCATTGTGTAGTGAAGCGCCATCATCCTGGGATGACGCAGAGGGTTGGTCCGGTAACCGGCAGGCGTCTACCTGCGGCACCAGACTGATTTCGACACGGCGGTTCAGCGCACGGCCTTCCGGCGTATCGTTTGTTGCAATTGGTCGGCTTTCGCCATAGCCCTGAACGGCAAAGCAGCTGTTCGGCACGTCGCCGGTATCGCGCATCCAGTCGCGGACCGATTCCGCGCGTTTCAGCGACAACAGCTGGTTGGCTTTTTCCTCACCCACGCTGTCGGTGTGGCCCGCCACCACGATCAGCCACCCGGGCCTGGCCTTAATGTCCACCAGCGAGTTGACCAGCCGCTTTGTCGAACCGGGCTTCAGTACCCATTTCCCGGTATCGAACAGCGACATGCTGTCAAGGCGGATGACGTTCGGCGCGACGCGCTGCACCGGCCTGGGCGGCGGTGGAGGCGGCACGTAACCGCGAATAGCCTCCAGCAACGGCAGGCGAATCTGCTCCCCGCGATACAAGCCCAGACTCAGGCGCAGCGGGACGCCGTTACGCGCCCAGCTATCCAGCAGCGCGGCATCTTCACGCAGCACCCTGACAGCGCTGGCTTTTGGCCGATAATCATCCATCGCAATCCGCTCATAACGGGCAATATCGACGCCCACGCGCTGCAGCAGCAGTCGATTGTTCCAGCCACTGCTGAGCAGCGCGGCGACAGCCGCAAGGGTGAAAATCGCGAGCGCCGCGCGCCAGGCCCTGCCTCGTGGCGTGAGTCCCCGTCCCGCCGGTAACTGCGGCAGGATGAATTCCGGCAATGCTGAAGCGTCTTCGGTGTCACTCTCGCCAGGCTGCCAGCCAGCTACCCGCGACAGGCCGCTATGTCGGGATAACCACGTCGTCCAGGCCGACGACGCCAGACTGCCAGGCAGCGAGGGCCCGAGGCCCCACAGCACGGCCGCTGGGGTCAGAGGTGGCAGGTCGGTATTCTCTTCCGTCAACACGGCATGGACGTGCTGTTCAAACCAGCCCATCAGGCTGTTCATCAGCACCTGCTGCTCCAGCGCGGCCGCCCCGCCGGCGCTTACCCAGGCCGGTACGGAACAGGGGGCGCAGGAGGGCTGCCAGACTTTCACCGCCTCACCCGGCATCGCCGCCTGCCAGAGCAGGTCGCGACTCATCGTGCTGCCCACCTGCCCCTGCAGCGCCAGCGGTACAGCATACCCCGTCTGCTGGCGCAGCTGGCTGAGTTGCCAGCGCAGGGCCAGCAGAGCGCTGGTCAGCGCATCGCTTTGTGCGTGCCGCTGCGGGCAGACGCAGAGCAGCACCGACAGCTGAGGCCCCCATTCCGGCCGCTGGCTCAATATCTGACGCGCGACCTGCTGCAGCTCCTCCGTCTTTTCCACGCGGATCCAGCAGCCCTGTTTGACGACCCGCACCGGAGACTTTTGCGACCAGACACACGGCAGATCGCCGCAAACGAGGACCACCGGCTGGCGATAAGCGGCCGCCGGGAGATCGTCCAGGCTTGACGTAACGTTACGCCCGGAACGACGACTGGCGATGCGCCAGATCCCGATGATCAGGGCCAGCGTGACCAGCAGAATGAGCCACGCCCCCCAGCGGGGAACCGGCAAAAATAGCAGGCACACCAGCGCACTCAGCAGACTGGCCCACAGCGCCAGCCCACGCTGCTGCGCGGGGCTCATTTCACCTCCCCCGGTAACAGCGTCAGCAGCAGGTGATCGAGCCAGTGGTTCAGCCCCCACCACAGGACGAGTACCACCATCACGCTCAGGCCAATACGTACCGGCCAGGAGGCCAGCCAGCCGCTTATCCCCAGTCCGGCCCGACTCTCTACCAGTACGGGAGCGGCTGACGGGCACTGAAAAGGTGGGACATGCTCACTGAGCGCGTTGATCAGCTTCAGGCGCTCGGGATCGTTGAGGGAGCGAAAGCTGCCAACAAAACCTAGCAGCATCACCCGCTGAAAACAGGTGACCACGGCCAGGTCGGGCGCCGGTTCACGCAGCACATCACGCATCCGATCGCACAGCGTATCACCGGCATCCATGGTGCCGAGGAAGTGCCCCTGCAGCGGAATGTCATACCACTGCAGGCAGGCCTCATCCTCCACGCCGCGCCCTTTCACGGCTTCATCGAGCAGCGCGCACTGGGCGGTGAGAATATGCTGACAGCTGACGTCATCAAGCCCGCTCGCCTTCAGCTCATGTTGCACGCGCTCGACATCAGCAATACAGCGCTGCCATAGCGTGTACCCTTCCTCATCGCGGAACTGCGGGCCGTGGCGCAGGCTGATAACCTGCAGCCAGGTGTTTTGCAGCAGCGCATCTATATCAATGGACGCGGCGTTGCCGCGTTTAGGCTCATTCACGTTCGTAGTACCGCAAAAAGTTCAAGTTCAGGCTCACCGAGCATCCCCGGGACGTAGAACATACAGGTGCCGCTCTGCAGCATTTCCGTCGCCAGAGGGTGGGACACATCGAGGCTGAAATACTGATTTTCCAGACGCAGCGGGATCGCCGCCGGCACATGACGCAATGGCGTCAGGGGCACCCCTGTCCGCGAGGAGTTGACGATGGCTTTGACATGATCCGGACTGCCCACTTTGCACTGTCGCGGAAACTGCTCCTGCAGCCGGGCGACCGGTACCGACGAACGAACCGACAGGTAGTAATCAGCCCCTTCCCGCAGCCGGGCATCGTGCAGACGCGCCTGCCAGAAGTGCAGCCGGGCATCATGCTCCAGCGCAATCGCCACCACCCGCGACGGCAGGCTCGCCTCCAGCAGATCGCTCAGTAAATCAAACAGCGGCGGAAAAACCGTGTTCAGCTGGTCATGTTGATAGATCGGGACGGCATTCGCCTGATGGGTGAGCGAAAAGGTCAGCAGGCTGCCAGCCAGGCGCGCCAGCTCCGGATAGAGGCGTTCCGGCGGGCTCTGTTGGTCACGCAGAAAGTACCCCAGCACCGGCTCGGCGCTGTTCAGCGCATTCAGCAACCAGAACAGAGAGACATCGGCCACGGCAAAATCAGCCATCCGTTCATTGCTCTCGCGACGCATGGCCATCAGGCGCGTCAGACGAGCCCGAAGCTGAGTAAGCAGCTGTTCAAGCTGCGCCGCCAGCCAGCGGCTGCCCTGGATCTGCAGCAGCGGCGGGAGAAAGGTCTCGTCGATAAGCCAGGCCCCCTGCGAGTCCCGCTGCAGGCGAACAAGCGGGCAGGTCAGGTAATCGCTGTTGTCCTGATGGGCGAAGCGGAGGGTCAGCTCCGGCTGCATGACGGCAATCTGCCGGGTATCATCCCCGAACTGGTTGCGGACATCGCGCCAGCGCTGCCGGAAACGCACCGGCCTTTCGGCCACCTCCTCCGGCTTCAGACAGTTGCCGCCATTCGCCTGCATCAGGGGCAGCGCCAGCACGATCACCGCCTCGCCGTCCACCCTGTCCAGTGACAGCGCGGACGGCAGCGCATCGGCATTGTCCGTATCAATCATCGTGCCATCCTGGAACCGGACCTGCAGCCTGTGAACCTGCAGGCGGCCCAGTTTGAGCATCTCTGGTTCGAAGGTAACCTGAACCACTCCCCAGGGGTGGTTAAGCCCCATCCGGGCAATCATTTCCGCAGTCCAGGCTGCATACGCAGCCTGCTGTTGAAAATGCTGGGGCGACACCATAATGCCCCGACCCCACAACGGACGTTCCGTTTTCATCATCGTCCGGACCTACGCCTTCGCCTTCGGCATCTGGCTGACCAGCGACAGATTGACGTCCATCCCCTCGACCTGGAAATGCGGCACCGCGTACAGCTTCACGCGGAAGAAGCCCGGGTTATCCTCAATATCTTCCACCACCACGCTGGCATCGCGCAGCGGATGGGAGGCCTGCAGCTCGTCGCCAGGGTCGGTCATTTCAGTCACCAGGCTACGCACCCAGGTGTTCAGCTCCAGCTCCAGCAGCCGTCGGTCCTTGGTGGTGCCGATATTCTCGCGCTGGATCATCTTCAGGTAGTGCGCGATGCGCGAGAGCAGGAAGATGTAAGGCAGACGCGCGTTGATGCGGCTGTTGGCGGTGGCGTCGGCAGTGTCATACAGCGCCGGTTTCTGCGCGGAGTTGGCCGAGAAGAAGCAGGCATAATCGCGATTTTTGTAGTACGACAGCGGAATAAAGCCCAGGCTGGCGAACTCAAACTCCCGCGTTTCCGGGATCATCACCTCGGAAGGGATCTTCACCTGGTTGCCGGTGCCCAGATCGTACAGGTGGATGGGCAGATCTTTCACCGCACCACCGGCCTGCGGACCGCGGATCTGCACGCACCAGCCGTTATTGACAAAGCTCTTCACCATATTGGAAGCGAAGGAAAACGCCGCGCTGGTCCACAGATACTTTTCGTGGTCCGGGCCCTTCACCTGCTCGACATAGTTGAAGCTGCGCACCGGCACGGTATCCGGACCGTACGGCAGACGGCCCAGCACGCGCGGCATCACCAGGCCGATATAGCGGGCATCGTCGGTTTCACGAAATGATTTCCAGCGAATATATTCCGCGCGATCAAAGTAGTTGCCGATATCCTTAATAGCAGCCACCTCTTCCATGGTCTCTTTCAGGAAAAAGGCCGGACCGACGGCGCCGATAAACGGCATATGGGCGGCAGCAGAGACGCGGGAGATATTGCGCAGCAGCGCCACATCCTGCGGGCTGGCATCGAACTCATAAGCCGAGATCACCGAGCCGATCGGCTCGCCGCCGGGAGTGTCATACTCCGCGGTATAGGTGTGCCAGTAGAGTCCGCTCTGGATAAGCTCCGGCGCGTCCTCAAAGTCCTGGCGCAGATCATCTTTGGCGACGTCCAGGATCTCCGTTTTGACGTTCTGGCGATAGTCGGTGTTGTCCACCAGCTGTTTGAGGCCGCGCCACAGGGATTCGACCTGCTGAAACTCCTGGTGGTGCATCACCGCGTCCAGCTGGCGGCTTATCTGGAAATCCAGTTCGGCGATATGGTGATCAATCAGCGTTTTGTCGAGCTTTTCCACCCGCTGGCCGGACTGTCGGATGCGCTCCATAAACACCTGCATCGCCGCGGTGAGACGTTCTGCCGCCGGCGCCTCGGAGAGCGCGGCATCGTCCAGAAAGTCGTTGATATCCCCGAGGCGAGACGCCGGGGCGAGATTAATTTTCTCAAACAGCGAGGCGTAAACGCCCTCGCCCGCCCTATTTTCCTGCAGCGTGGTTTGCCCCTGAACAGGAGCATTTTCTGTGGTAACAGACATTAGCATTTTCCCGGTTAATCCATTAACAGACTTGCCTCGAAATTATTTCGGGGCAAGTGCACTCATTTCGTCACGTAATTCCTGGGACAGCGCCGGATCTTTCAGGATTGCCTCAAGCTCTTTTCTGAAAGTGGCGTTATCAAGCAGATTGGATTTGAGATCGCGTAATAAATTACGCATCGCCAGCATGGCGCGGAGTTGCGGAATTTGCCGGGCAACCTGCTCCGGTTCAAAATCTTTGATGTCGGTAAAACGCAGTCTGACATTCTCCTCTTCGCCGTTGCCGGCCAACGTATTTGGCACCGAGAGATTCACCTCCGGGCTAAATTCCGAAAGTACACTGTTAAAGTTATTTTTATTGACGTTGATTTTTTCTCTTTCTGATAAAGGCCGGCTTTCCTTACCATGACTAAAATCGCCAATGGTAAGCAGCTTCAGCGGCAGTTCGACCTTCTTTTGCGCGCCGCCGGTATGAAGAGATAATTTGAGATTAATGCGCGCCCTGGGGACTTCATTCTGGAACGTATCAGCCATAGTAGTTCCTTTCCTTGAGGAATAATTGTTGAAGAATTGACGGTAAAAAACCTGAGGATGATAAAGCAAAAATAGATTATCGATCAACTTAACAAGAAGATTGATTGAATATACTCACAAGGTGAATGAATTTATTTCCCTCGGCACTCAACGTGAATATTTAATAAGTCAATGCAAAACCCGCAAACAATAATCACAATAAATTCCGCGCAAAATTAAAATAAAATAATAAACATAGCGAAAGCATCACCTGGGATAAAATCATCCAGATATCAACGCAATTAACCCCTGCTGGCGGGTAAAAATTATGACTTACCGATCTGCATGCACCAGACGTGACGAGGAATGGTTTGCGGAACCCGCGATATTTTCCACCGCAGACAGCCGTCTGTAGCTGAAAAGGATATTTTTCCGGGTGACTGGCCGCAGGGCGGCGATGCCGGAAAAAGTTGTCATTGCCAGAAAAACATGACCCCGATAACAAGATACGCACGCCACCGTCTTCGGCATCCTGAGGGGGTCGCATTCTGCGGATCGCCAGGCTATATCTAAGACACCTTTCTCCCACAACGAGTAAAAATGATGAGCAAGAAGATCCTGATGCTGGTCGGCGATTATGCCGAAGATTACGAAACGATGGTCCCTTTCCAGGCACTGCAGATGATTGGCCACCAGGTCGATGCCGTCTGCCCGGATAAAGCCGCTGGCGACTATGTCATGACCGCAATCCATGACTTTGACGGCGCCCAGACCTATAGCGAAAAACCGGGGCACCGCTTCACCCTGAACGCCGACTTTGCCGCAGTGAAGGCCGAGGACTACGACGCGCTCGTGATCCCCGGCGGCCGGGCGCCAGAGTATCTGCGCCTGAACGAGGAGGTTATTAAACTGGTACAGGCATTCGACGCCGCGCGTAAACCTATCGCCGCCGTCTGCCACGGCCCGCAGCTGCTGGCCGCCGCCGGTATTCTGCAGGGTCGCACCTGCAGCGCCTATCCCGCCTGCGCTCCGGAAGTGCGCCTGAGCGGTGGGCACTATGCGGATATTGGTATCGACCAGGCGCATGTGGACGGCAATCTTGTTACCGCCCCCGCGTGGCCGGCCCACCCGCAGTGGCTGGCGAAATTCGCCGCTCTGCTGGCGGAATAACGGCCTGTAGAGAAAGCGTGTTCTGACGAAGGGAATTGTCCATCGCCGCGCTGGTGCTCTCCTGCCCACCGGCACGGCGGTGTTTGATCAGCCGTTCCCGCAGCAGCTTAACCTGACTCAACTCCGCATGACATTGACCGGGCAATATCCCGCGATTTAGATCCGCATTCCCCCGGAAACTTCAATTCGCTGGGCATTAACCCAGCGATGATCGTCAGATAGCAGCGAGGCGATCATCGGCCCGATATCCTCTGGCAGACCAGGCCGCCCCAGCGCCGTCATCCCGGCGACAGCCTGGGCGACCTGCGGGTTATCCCGCACCGCCCCGCCGCTGAAATCGGTGGCGATGGCGCCGGGCGCCACGCAGTTCACCGTAATTCCGCGACTGCCCAGCTCAAACGCCATATAGCGGGTCAGGGTTTCCACCGCGGACTTCATGATCGCATAGGGCGCCCGGTTCGCCATCACGATACGGGTTAGCCCGGACGAGACATTCACTATCCGTCCGCCATCTGCCATCAGCGGCAATAGTTTTTGGCTGAGGAAAAAAACGCCCTTCACGTGGATACGATACAGCGCATCGAATTCCGCTTCCGTGGCGTTAAGAAAACCCATACCGCTGGCGTTGCCAGCGTTATTGACCAGATAATCAAATTTATCGGCACCCAGCTCCGCCAGCGCGCCCTGAAAGGCGCTAACAAACGCGTCAAAGGTGTCGATGTCGCCGGCGCTGAAGGGCAGCGCGATCGCCCGCGCGCCCAAGTCTGTAACCCGCGCGACCACCTCGTTCGCCTCGGCAAGACGCGTTTTGTAGGTCAATACCACGTTCACGCCGCGCTGAGCCAGCGCTTCAACGGTCGCGCGCCCCAGGCCGCGACTGCCGCCTGTCACCAGGGCAATTTTTGCGCTATTGTTCATGTTTCCCCCTTTTATCTCTGCTGAAAACATGAGCGATTATAGGCTTCTGCATGCCGACGATAAGACCGCGTTGCGCGACAGGATTGTTTTGCCAGCTGGAACAATGTCATGGATAAACTGGATACCCTGACCCTGTTCGTGCGCATCGTCGAACGCGGCTCATTCAGCGCCGCCGCCGCGGACCTCGGTCTTTCCCGGCCGGTGGCGACCGCGGCGATTCAGGCGCTGGAGGCCAGCCTCGGGGCGCGACTGCTGCAGCGCACCACCCGGCACGTGCAGCCCACGGCAGAGGGCACGCTGTATTATCAGCGCTGCGTGTCCATTCTGGCGGCCCTTGAGGAGGCTAACCGCAGCGCCGGGGGGAGCATTGCCGGTATGATCCGCGTGGACGTGGCGGGCAATCTGGCGCGAACCCTGCTGTTGCCCGCGCTGCCGCAGTTTCTCGCCCGCTATCCCGCCATTACGCTGCAGATCGGCGAAAGCGAACGCGACGTCGATCTGGTTCGCGAAGGGGTCGACTGCGTTATTCGCGGCGGCCATCTCCCCGACAGCGAGATGATTTGCCGGCCGCTCGCCAGGCTGCAGGAGATCACCTGCGCCAGCCCGGCCTACCTTGCCCGGTATGGTACCCCGGAAACCATCGACGGACTGACAGGCCACGTGATGATCGGGTTTGTTTCAACGCGTACCCACCGGACCCTGCCGCTGAGCTTTACCCTGGATGGCAGGCAGACGGAGGTCAGTTTGCCCTGTCGGCTGCTGACCTCCGATGCTGACGTCGGCGCCGAAGCGGCAAGGCTTGGCTTTGGCCTGTATCAGGCCCCCTCTTCCCGCGTTCAGGTCGATCTGGCGTCAGGCGCGTTAACTGAGGTGCTGGCCGATTTTCGCCCTGCGCCGCTGCCGCTCTCCCTGCTCTATCCCAGTAATCGGCAGCTCTCTGCCCGGGTTCAGGTGTTTATCGACTGGGTTACCGCGCTGATGAAGGCACCCCTGACACAGCAGGCATCCGGAAGGCTAAAATAATATTTGCTATTATTCGCGGCACGTGCGTTAATCGTTGTGTCGATTTACCAGACGAAAAGTTATTATCTGAGTACGAGTTCTCATCTCCAGGCGTTATCCCTGATACCACCTTCCTTTGAGCAGTCCCGTTAGTATTTTGCTTTTTCTGTAAACAGGCTCTGTCAGACCCCTGCTGGCTCGTTAATAAAGCCCTCCGTCTGACCCAATACCCGGCTTACCACTAACTAAAATCAGCCGCGTTAATTTCCCTGAAAACGACCATTGTCTTTTCAACAGAACATTACCCATACAAGGTTTACATTATGATCGAACATATCCATTTTAGATGCCCATGCTGCCATGGCTCCCAGTACAGAACGTCCCAGTTTGACGTGACTGAAAAAAATCCCTTTGGTGCGAAATGCATTTTCTGCAAATCGGCAATGATGACATTTGATGCTATCCGCCCTCATCATCTGGGTGCGTTGTCCACCGCGCACGCGCAACAATAAGAATGCGCAGGAAAAGAGTGCCCGTTATCCGCCTGGGGATAACGTCTTTTTTTCAATCGCGGTTTTTGTCGGTTGAATAATTAACGCCGGGATCAGGCAACGCTTTTATCAGGGTGGTGATATTCTTCCCTGCATTCATTTCAACGTTAAAATAGTCCACCGCGCGCAAAATAAGTCGCAAGCCTCTACCACTTTCCGCTAACGGATCGACATCGAAGCGCTCATCGCTACGCGCCAGCGCCAGGCGCTCGGCGGGAAAGGTTTCCCCCGCGTCGGTAAAGCGCAGCGTCACCCGTCGGTCCGCGACCCTAAATTCCACACCAAAACGACTTTCCCGATCCTCATGCAGCGCATAGCGAATAATATTCGTTGCCGTTTCACAGGCAGCGAGATCGAGCGCGAAGCGCCACTCGTCCACAACAGGCAGCGGCGCCATTCGCTGGGCAAGCCACTCCGCCAGCGGTGAAAGCGAGGTGAGTTCGGCAGGAAACATCATGATGTTATTCACGGGCACGTCACTCATTTAACTGCGCAAGTGCCGAGGTGCGATCCTCGCAAATGCGGAAAATACGATCCATACGGGTCAGCGTGAACATATTGTGGATGCCAGGATTCAGCGCGCACAGCGTCATCTCACCCTTGCCGTTCATCATCTTCATCAGAGAAACCAGGGTTCCCAGACCGCTACTGTCGATAAAATCGATTTTGCTGAAATCAACAATCAGATCGGTGCGAGATTCGCCTATCTCCTGGGCGACTGCCGCTTTAAAGGCCACCGCGACGGAAGCATCCAGCCGACGCACGGCCGGCGTCAGGATCGTGACCGTGGCCTGCCGTTCGGTATCAATTTTCATCACTGTCCCCTGTACGTTCAATAATCAAGAGTGAAACATCATCAGCCATTGCCTGCGGCTCCCGGTCATCACCATTGCGCCAGCAAGTAAGATGCTCGGCAAACTGCGCCAGCAGCGTGGGTAGCAAAAGCGTTACGCCATCCTGCAGACGGCGCTGCAGGCGCGCTTCGCCAAACTGTTCACCGTTACGGTTTTCACATTCGGTGATACCGTCGCTGAACAAGCACAGCCGCTCACCCGCCGCCAGCGAGAAGCTAACATCTGACCACGTGAGATTGGACATCAACCCCACCGGCGCCCCACCGCTGCCGACCGTGCGCACATCTCCGTCCACGGTGACGATAAACGGTGTGGGATGCCCGGCCTGACACAGTTTCCCCTCGCCGGTTGCCAGGTCGATGACGCCATAGATCAGGGTGAAATAGCTGACGATCTCTGCCTCGTCGCTACAAAAACGACCATTCAGGATCTGCACCACCTCGGCTGGTGACGCCGGCTGGTTGTCTGCAGTAAAAAGAAAACGCTCAACCGCTCTGCCATGCAGAAACTGACGGGCGACGGCGAGCGACATCATCGCCGCCCCCACACCGTGGCCGGAGACATCCACACAGTAAAATCCGAGATGATCCCCCAGCGTGAAAACATTAAAAATATCCCCCGACACCCAGGCCGACGGCAGGAATATCCAGTCGGAGAAGAAGCCCTGATGGCGCAGCTGATGGGCCGGGAGAACCGACTGCTGGATGCGGGCCGCCAGCTCCAGATCTTGTTCAATCTGATGCAGTGCTTCGCTTAGCCGCGTATTGCGCGCGGCGAGATCGGCTTCAAGGGAGAGGATCCGCGCCCCGGCGTGCAGTCGCGCCCGCAGTTCACTCTGCTCCACCGGCTTACTGAGAAAATCATCGGCACCGGCCTCAAACCCCAGCGTCAGATCGCCTGGATTTTCGCGGGCAGTGAGCAATATCAGATAAACATAGTGACCAAAGTGGCGGCGGCGCACTTCCCGGCACAGCGTCAGGCCATTCATCTCCGGCATTTCCCAGTCGCTAATCACCAGGCTGACGGGCTGGTTCTCCAGGATCGTCAGCGCAGCGACGCCGTTTTCCGCCTCGCTGACGATATAACCCCACTGCGTCAACATTCGACTCAACAGCCGACGATAAACCAGTGAATCTTCAACAATCAGGACGTGCTGCACCGACATCGCGCCTCCTAAATCGGCAGGAACCAGATAAGGCTGACCGTGCCTTCACGAAACTTGCCGCTGCCACTGTCATGGCCCGGATAGCGGGTGCCGGCATAGTTGGCGTACTGCACTGAAAATGACCCTGGCGTATAGCCCGCATAGCCGAAGCTGTAGCTGTAGTCACCGTTCCACGGCTGCTGTTGGCTGCTGTCGGGGTACCAGAACGCCGTCGCACGAATAAAGAAATGTTGCTTAAAGGTATATCCGCATCCCCCGAGCAGCACGTTTTTGTTTTTGCGGATATCGTCGCTCTCCAGATCGTAATAACGCGGGACCCAGCTGTAGCCCACCTGGCACATGATGGCATCGCCTTTATTGATCAGCAGCGCATTCTCCATTTTCTTCGGCAGGGAAAATTTATATGCCAAAGTGATGGCTCCCTGTTCAAAATAGGTATGACGCGTGCTGCCTGAGGTCCAGAAATGGTTATCACCATAGTTACTGTAAACCAGGCTGACGGTGTTGGCATGCCAGTCGTCATAGCCAAAACTATAGCGAAAATCGGCGGTATAGCGGCTGGTGTCAGTTACCGGTAGACGCGATGTCACGTTGGCGAACCAGAAGCTGTAAGGCGAATATTGCAGGCTAAGATTTAATGTCTGGTTATATTTTTTCTTCTTTTCCGCGCTGTCGGAGCTGTTGGGAATCGTCATCCACTGCTCTTTCAGGCCCGAACTGAAGCTCAGCGCGCCAGAGAAAACCTTATCATTACCGGAAAAAAGTCGTCCCCAGCGGCTGGTAAACACACCGGCCTGCACCGGTTCACCATTTTTGTCGCGCAGTGGTTCAGTCTCGTTTTTGTCTGCGCCTTCCGCACCCGAGACTGCGCACCATAGCGCACAGGCCAGCATATATTTCTCCCGCATTTGCCCTTCCTTAGTTAGGTATCCAGCGTGCGGCGACATGATATTTCGCCATCAGCCACAGCACGCCCAGCGCGGCCGCGTGGATCAGGGTGTTCACTACCCAGTCCTGGCGCCACAGATCGAAGGTGACCACCTGGCTTACGGCGAGCACGACGTAAACATGCAAAATAAAGGTGTAGAGCGAACGCTGACCGAGCGGGATCAGGAACCAGCCTGCCAGCCAGTTAAGGGGCCGCCAGCACCAGCTCAATAGCAGATAAATGGTTACCATCAGACTGATATCATTCAGGATCCGCACCGGACCCAGGCCGTTTTTCGCCGCCCAGGTATGGTAAAAAGCGTTAAACTCCGCCGGTGGGATCACGTGCATCAGCAGCGCGGGCGGCATAAAAGGATTGGTATGGTTCTGGGCGACAAACGCAAGGATAAGCGCGATGAACACCAGCGCCGCGACGGCGACTTTGCCGGGCGGCGTGCGGGCGAAAGAGAGCAACTCCGCTTTGTACCAGCCGCAGCACATCCCCAGCACAAAGATAAATTGCCAGGCCAGCAGGGGAAAGGCGAATTCAAATTCGCAGGGCGTCACCCGTATCGGCCAACGTTGCCAGCAGCCGTAGATGAGCAGCGAGACGCCCAGTAATGGATAGACGTGACCCTTTTGCAGCATTCCCAGAAACAGCGGGCTGAGCAATAACAGAAAAATATAGAGACCGAGGATCTGCGTCTGATGCGGGCCAATCTGCAGATAGAGGATAATGTTAAACCACGTTTCTTTTATTTGCGGGGTGAGCGGGTAGAGCGACCAGCTGGTACCGGAAAAGCGGTCGGTAAAATGAGTCACTTCAAAGACATTAATATACGGAAAATATCCCAGCAACAGAAAAGAGACAATGATAATAATATTAACCCAGTATATTTTCCATGCGCGCAGATAAAGTCCCCAGCCCACCGTCAGTAATACTGCTTTTTGTAATCTGACACGATTTAGCATCCCTAACATAAAACCTGACAGGATCACAAAGCCCTCGGCGCCGGTGGTCAAACCAAAACGTTCCCAGCTGAAAATATTAAATATCGACATCACTTCCGTATGCGCCACCACCATCATAACGAGGGCAATGCCACGCATAAAGTCGATACGCAGGTCACGATCACCGGCCAGGGAATAACGCCAGGATATTGATTTATCAGTTTCTTTTTGCAAAATCGCTGAAGCAGCCTGGCTCATGGGGGATCCTGTCGTCTACCCTGCAACACTTATTACAAATTATTTAGATAGTGTAGAATGTGCTATCTTGCAATGCCCCTTTTATAAATTCCGCCTGCAGACATCACACTATGTTAAGTCATCCAGGCGCCAGTCAATTCACGCTGTGGAAATTTTTACGCCACCATCTACACTCAATTTACTGTTATTTACCTGCCCTTATGCGTCCTGCAGAATGCACCCAGTCGATAACAGGTCTGTCACTCAAACTCAGCGCGGAATCAGGATATCCTTGCTATGGATTTTTATTTTTCCCGTTTTGAACATCGCCGACCGCCTGAGCCGCTCAGCACCCCGAACTGGGTGAGAATGATCTGGCAGGTATTCGCTGTGGCCGCCCTGGTTCTTGGCGTCAATTATATTTACTGGCGCTGGACCGCGTCCTTAAACACTGACGCCCTGTGGTATGCGATCCCTCTGGTGCTGGCGGAAACCCTGGCGTGGATTGGCACCGTCCTGTTCACCATTAATTTATGGCAGGAAAAAGATCCTCCGCAAAGCGCGCCGCCGACGGAGATCAACGACTGTTTGCGCGCGGATGAAGCAGTGGAGTCGAGGCCGATTAAAGTCGATCTGTTTATCGCCACGTATTCAGAAGATGTGGAGCTGGTCAGGCTGTCGATTCGTGACGCTATGCAGATGACCTATCCCGGTCCGCTCGACTATAAGGTGCATGTCCTTGACGACGGGCGTCGTCCGGAAATGAAGGCGGTCTGCGAGCAGGAGGGGGCGAACTACATCACCCGTCAGAGCAATATCGGCTATAAAGCCGGTAACCTGCGCAACGGGCTGGAACACACCGACGGCGACTTTCTGATCATCTGTGACGCCGATACCCGCGTTTTCCCGACTCTGCTCAGTCACACGCTCGGCTATTTTCGTGATCCGGACGTCGCCTGGGTGCAAACCCCGCAGTGGTTTTTCGATTTACCAGAAGGCGAAAACCTGGCGCGCTGGCTGCGGCGTAAGGCAGGCAGCGCAGGCTACGGGGTGGGCTGGCTGGCGCAGAAAATCGTCGGTCCGGTGACCATCGGCCGCGACCCCTTTTTCAACGATCCGCGCATGTTCTACGACGTGATTTTACGCCGCCGCAACTGGGCTAACGCCGCGTTCTGCTGCGGCGCTGCCTCCGTTCACCGGCGCGAAGCAGTAATGCAGGCGGCGCTGCGCAGCTACGTCTGGAGCGTTGAGGCAGAGATCGCGCGTCATACGCGGGACATTCGCGATCCCGCAACGCGGGAAGCGCTACAGGATGCCATGCGACCCCACGTGGCCTTCGATACCGAACTCACCCCCTACAAGTTTCACGTCTCGGAAGATATTTATACCTCCATCCTGCTGCACGGCGACGCCGCGCGTCGCTGGCGCTCGGTAATGCACCCGCGGATCGAATCAAAAATGCTCTCTCCACAGGATATGCTGACGTGGATGATCCAGCGCTTTAAGTACGCCGCGGGATCGCTGGATATCCTGTTCCATGACAACATCTTCAGCCGACGCCGCTTTAAACTCTCGCTGCCGCAAACGCTGATGTACGCCACCACCTTCTGGTCCTATCTGGCCTGCGTGTGGAATACCGTATTCCTGATTTCACCCATTATCTATCTCTTCACCGGCATTCCCCCGGTGTCGGCGTGGTCTACCCCTTTCTATCTGCACTTTTTACCCTTTTTTATTGTCTCCGAACTGGCCTTTATGTTCGGTACCTGGGGCATTTCGGCCTGGGACGGCCGGGCCTCTTACCTCTCCTTTTTCTCGATGAACCTGCGGGCGCTGAACACCGTTTTGCGCGGCGAGCAGATCAAATTTCACGTCACGCCGAAAGAGCGACAGACGGGCCGCTTTCTCTATCTCGTCAAGCCGCAAATTGCCATCGTTTTGCTTACCCTGGCGGGGCTGATATGGGGCGGTATTCAGGTGGCGCGCGGACAGGTTGACGACCCCTCAGGGTATGTCATCAACATCTTCTGGGGCGCGGTGAATATTGCCGCCATGCTGCCGCTGATCTTCGCCGCCATGTGGACGCCCCCCGAAGAGCAGGAGGCAAGCCAATGAGAATACGCGACGCCCTGCTTTCCGCCCGCAGCTATCTCACCATCCTCATTGGCTTCCTGCTGGGCTTTGCGATTGTCGTGTGGGTGGAAAAGCAAATGCCTGCGCGCGTCGAGAGCAGCGGCGGGTTGATATTGAGTCAGGATTTCCCGCCGCTGCCCGCCCCGCGCGCGCTGACCTTTGACGAGGCCATCTGGGCGCGGGTGGCCTGGCAGTATTATGTCAACAATACCCAGCCAAACGGTCTGGCCAACGCGCACGATGGCGAACCCTGGCTCAGCCTGTGGAGCGTCGGGAGCTATCTTTTCGCGGTGGTCGCCGCACAGCAGCTGCATATTGTGACCGTCGCCGAAGGTGATGAGCGCATTGCCGCCGCCCTGTTTACACTCGGTCAACTGCCGCTCAACGACCAGGGATTGCCCGCTGCCCAGTACCATGCCGACACGCTGCAGATCCTCGGCAACCCGGACGCCTCCGCCATCGGTATGGGACGCCTGCTCACCGCCCTGCAAACGCTGCTCTGGCGCTATCCTCAGCATGCGGATGCGGTGCGAGATCTGTTTAATCAGTGGCAGGTCGGCGCGCTCATCAGCAACAGCCCCGCCAGCCAGGCCGCGGCGCCGCTGCACCACTGGTCACTGGCGGCGGATGAACCGCGGGACAGCTTTGGCTACCGACTCTATGCCAGCCATACGTTACGGCTGATCGACAGCACGGCGGGGCTGGCGGTGACCAATCCGCCCCAGGGGCAGCAGATGGTCGATATCGACGGCATCATGGTGCCTGACGAGGGGCTGCGCACGCCCTGGGGGAGACAGCCTTCGCTGATCAGCCTACCGTACTTGTTAACCGGGCTTGAGCTGGGTTTCGACGCGCAAAGCGCTGAGATCGCCTGGCGTATTATGCAAATTCAACAACGGCGGCATAGCCTGAAGGTCAGCAAGCCGCCGATCAGCACCGACTACGCCGAGCCTGCCCCGGATTATGCCAGCGCGCTGGCCGACCGGCAGCCGCCGAGCGCCTTCGCCCCACGCAGCGCCGCCCCGGAGCAAACGGCGATCACCTCCACCCGCACCGCCTTTGCCTGGTACGCCCTGTTCCGTAATAGCTGGAGCGAGGCGCTGCGCCAGCAGGTTCAGACGCTGCAGGTCCCGGGCAAGGGCTGGCAGCGTGGGTTAAATCTCAACCGCAGCGTCAACGACGTTATTGACGGCGATACTAACGCGATCGTGCTCGAAAGCCTGGCCTACATTTCCCGGGGGCAGATGCTGTGTCTGGCCTGCCTGAGCCCTGCCCCCCCACTCACGTCCTCAGCAGGAGCAACGCCATGAAGCTGACACTGTTATCCCGTTTCCCCCTGCTGGCCGGACTCATGGCGCTGTGGCTCTCACTTTCTGCCGTACAGGCTGAAACCGGGCTGCCGGCAGCGGAATACGCCCCGCGCAGCGGGGAGCTCACGCCAAGGGAGATGACTATTGCCAAAAATGCCTGGCAATATTTCGTCACCAACTTTCAACCCACGACCGGACTGGTTAATGCGGTTAATAAATACCCCTCCACCACCATGTGGGACAGTGCCTCCTATCTGGCCGCAATGACCGCGGCCCGTGAGCTGGGAATTATTGACAAAGCGGAATTCGACCGTCGGATGCTGAAGTTTCTCGCCACGCTGAATAAGCTCGTTTTATTCCGTAATGAGCTGCCCAACAAAGCCTATAACACCATTAGCGGACAAAAGGTGAACTACCAGAACCAACCGGGTGAAATCGGCTATTCGGCGCTGGATATCGGCAGAATGTTGATCTGGCTGAAGGTGATCAAGGAGCGCTATCCGGAATACAGCAACAGCATCGATAACGTAGTATTGGGGTGGGATTTTAGCCACGTGGTCGATCCCTGCGGCACGCTGTACGGGGCGTATCTGGAAAACGGCCAGCCCAAATACGTTCAGGAAGGGCGCCTCGGCTACGAGGAGTACGGCGCGGCGGGCTTTCAGCTATGGGGATTTAACACCTGTCAGGCCAGCCGGCCTCAACCGTATGAGCTGGCGGAGATTTACTGCGTGATGGTCCCTTATGATTCTCGCGACCCGCGGCAAACCAGCCAGCATAACTATGTGGTCAGTGAATCCTATGTGCTGTATGGCATGGAGTTTGGCTTTGATAATCCTGCTGACCGGAACAACAGCCCGCGCGAGTACTCCCATCCGTGGATGAAAAACTTCGCCGACCGGGTTTATCAGGCTCAGGAGAATCGCTACGCCATCACCGGGATCCTCACCGCCCGCTCCGAGCATCAGCTCGATAAATCCCCGTACTTTGTCTATGACACCGTGTTCAGCGACGGTTTTAACTGGAACACGATAACCGACAAAGGTCAGTTCGTACCGAACAGCGCCGCGATGTCGCTCAAAGCGGCGATGGGGATGTGGGTGCTGTGGAACTCGCCCTATACCGATCGTCTGCTGGATGCCATTGAAAATGCGAACGAAGCGGGAAAAGGCTATTACGAGGGACTGTATGAAAACGGCGACGGCCCAATCAATGAATTCACCGCCAATAATAACGGCATCATGCTGGAAGCGCTGCTGTTTAAAAAAGAGGGCAAACTGCTGCAGTTTTCCAGCGACAATCCGAAAAACCGCGATTTCGCCCCATCGCTGTGGGACAAAAAGCTGGTGGATCTCTTTGAGCCAAATAACAGCCCGCGCAATCGTCCGTTCCTGAGCAACACCCCTGCCGTCAAAACATGGTGCGAACAGACCGGGACCACGCAGCGCACCAAACCCGTCTGCCAGGCCTGTCAGTGCGCCGCCTGCCAGGCTGACGAGCCCGTTAAACTTCCGCCGGTGACCGCGCAATGCTTAAAACCCTAGCTCGCTGGCTGGCTGTCGCCGTCGTCCTGCTGCTTATCGCGCTGGCGCTGTTCAGTCGCGAAGGCGCGGGGTGGCGCTGGCTGACCAAAGGCGGCTGGCACACCACCGCCCGTATCAGCAGCCTGACGCCGCAGGAGCGGACGTGGGCGCAGATCGCCTGGCAGTATGTCAAGAACAATACCCAGCCGCAAACCGGCCTGGTCAACGGCAGCGACAAACAGCCGCGGGCGACGCTGTGGCAGATGGGCGACACCCTTATCGCCCTCCTCGCCGCCAGAGAGCTGGGGCTGGTAAAGGAAGCCGAATTCGACGCCCGCCTGACGCCCCTGCTTGGCACCCTCAATCGCCTGACGCTGACCGACGGCGGTTCGCCGGGCAGGCTATACTCCACTCAGACGGCGACCCCTGTCGACTTCAGCGGCAAACCGGCGGCCAGCGGCTGGTCAGCAAAAGATATGGCCCGACTGATGCTCGCCCTGCGGCTCACCGCCGAACGTGCGCCGCAGTACGGCGAGTACATTGATAAAATTATCCTGCGCTGGAACTTCTGCCCGGTGATCGATAAAGACGGAGAGCTGTGGTCCGCCTCACTGCAGAACGGTCAGCAGACGATCCGCGAGGAGCTTCGGCTGGGAGACAGTGAATACGCCGCCAGCGCGTTTCGCCTGTGGGGATTCCCGGTCGGCAAGGCCTTCTCTCCCCCGGCGCGCAATGTGATTATGTATCAGCGCCGCCTCGCCGTTGACGACCGCGACCCGCGCACCACATGGCAACCCGTGGTGCTCTCCACTCTGCCCGCCATGCTACCGGGACTGGAGTTCGGCTGGCAGCCGCCCGGCGTGCCGGAAGAGGTACAAAAAGCCATGCGCGAACGGGCGGAAGGGATATGGCTCAGCCAGAAAACGCGCTGGACACAGGATAAAGTGCTAACCGCCCGGGCCGATTTTTCGCTTAGCCAGGCGCCCTGGCACGTGGAAGACACCGTGTGGGGGAATGGCTACGCCTGGAATACGCTCGGGGACGACGGGAAATACTATCCCCGACTGGCGCAGGTGACCACCAAAGCGGTCTTTGTCCTGTGGACGCTATGGAAGGCCGAGTATACCGATGCGCTAATGGCGGTCACTGCCCATCTTAACGACCCACAGCGCGGCTGGTTTGAAGGGCGGGTCGAGGCCACCGGCGACGTCAACGCCACCCTCACCCTCTCCACCAACGCCATGGTGCTGGAGGCGCTGCTTTACAAACATAACGCCGGACCGTTGTTCAAAAACGGCCTCGCGAATGACAACAGCTATTTTGCCCACCGCACGACGGACGAATTTAACCCACCCGGCCGTTGCCTGCCGGGCGAACGGGTCATGAGGAACGCACCATGAAGTTTTATCGCGATCTTTTTGAAGCCAGCCTGAATCGCGTCGTACCGGAGCACGATAAAAAGCGCTTTTTTCAGGCCTTCTACAGCACCTTTATCCATATGTCTCCCGAGACGGAGCAGCACTTTTCACGACGCCCGGGCGAGGAAGGCCAGCAGATGATCTTTAAAAGCTTTTTCGCCATGCTGGCGGTCAACGGTGATCTCTTCGTACCCGATTTTCTGGAACGGCTGGCGCGCGAGCAGAGCGAGGAAGGCCTGCGCCTGCCGCCGCGTTTTTTTGCACTGTGGCGGGAAGCCATGCTCAAAACCGTCCGCGCCAGCGATCCGCTGTGCGATGAAGAGATCCTCACTGCATGGGCGATGGCGATCGCCCCTGGCCTTGAGTATCTACGCCGCCAGGCGGAGCTCCACTATCAGACAGCAGGTCAGTAATCATGTGCGCCGCTAACCGTGTCGACCTCAACGTCCTGCCCTCGGCGGTGATGATCTACGATGAGCGCGAACGACTGCAGGCCTGGAATGATAAGGTGGCGCTGTTTTATCCCGCGATCGCGCCCTGGCTGGCCGTCGGCGCTCCCCTTGAGAGCCTGGCGGAGAAGTTCATCGATGCCGGGTATAACATCGACCCTGGCCGGCAACAGACGCTACGCGAGATGATTATCCGCAACTGCCGCCAGACGAACCACTGCGAGGTCCGCCAGTCGGGCAACCGCCGGATTTACGTTCAGCATCAGCGGCTGGCGGATGGTGGAATTGTCAGTCTGCATACCGACATCACCGAGCTTGACGAGGCCCGACGCGCACGTCACCAGCTTCACGACGATTTTTTATTCACCGCGGAGTCGATCCAGATCGGTATCTGGGACTGGCAGGTCTCCCACGACAACCTGCAGGTGAATGACACCCTGCTGGCGATGGTCGGCCAGTCGCGCGCACAGTGGCGTTATCCGCTGCGTTTTATGCTCAATCTGGTTCACGAGGACGATCGCACTACCCTGCAGCAGGCGATGATCGCCTCGCAAAACGAACATATGCCGGTTTTTGAATGCGAACTTCGCGTCCAGCACCCGACGCAGGGCTGGCGCTGGATGCTGCTCTCCGGGCAGATCGTCACTCTCAATATGCAGCAGCAGGCAGAGCGGGTGATCGGGACGTTGCAGGATATTACCCGGCGCAAAGCTGCAGAGCTGCTGGCCATTGAGGCGGCGAAGGAGGCTCGCGAGGCGAACGAAGCGAAAAGCGCCTTCCTCGCCAATATGAGCCACGAAATCCGCACCCCGATGAACGGCATTCTCGGCATGACGCAACTGTGCCTCGATACGCCGCTGACCGCGGAGCAGCGGGAGTACCTTTCGCTGGTGATGAGCTCAGCCCAGTCGCTGCTGCACATTATTAACGACATTCTTGATTTCTCACGCATTGAGTCGGGCAAGATGCAGGTGGACGAAGAGCCGCTGGAGATCCGCCCCTTTATCCAGTCGCTGATCCGCCCGCATATGCCTGCCGCCAGCGAAAAGGGCATTGAGCTGCTGGTGGATATCTCCCCTGCGGTACCGGAGGTGCTGATCGTCGATGGCCCCCGGCTGCGGCAAATTCTGACAAACCTGTTGGGTAATGCGCTGAAGTTCACTCATCAGGGGGAGGTCCTGCTGGCGATAGCGCCGGCCGGCGACGAAAACCGCTGGCGCTTTCGCATTCGCGATACCGGGATCGGCATCGCCCTAGAGAAGCAAAAGGCGATCTTCGAGGCCTTCAGCCAGGCCGATAGCTCCACCACCCGCCGCTACGGCGGCACCGGGCTGGGGTTAACCATTTCGGCCCGCCTGGTCAGCCTGATGGGCGGCGAGCTGACGGTGGAGAGCCAGCCCGGGGCGGGCAGCGAATTTGCCTTCACCCTGCCGCTGGAAGGCCTGAACGCCGCGGCCTCCGGTAGCGCTCCGCTGAGCCGCTTCAACAACCAGCGGGTGCTGGTGGTTGACGACAACAGCACCAACCTGCGCCTGCTCGACACCATGCTTCGCCAGATGGGGCTGATGCCAAGCTGCGTGGACAACGCCGGCGAGGCGCTACGCCGGGCCGCCGAAGGGCCGCCCTGGCCACTGATCCTGCTGGATGCGCAGATGCCGGATATGGACGGTGTGTCGCTGGCGCTGGAGCTCTCCGCCCTGCCCGAGGCCAGACAAAGCCAAATCATTATGCTCAGCTCCATGAGCCGCCATTTTGACGCCAATATGCTTAAGCGCATCGGTATCGCCCACTATCTGCATAAACCGGTGGCGCAGCGCGAACTGCATCAGGTTATCGCCGGGATTCTGGTTCCCGCACCGGTGGCGGCGTCAACGCCAGCCCCCGTTGCGGTGCCGATCAAGGCCCAGGCCGGGCTGCATATCCTGCTGGCCGAAGATAACCTGGTGAATCAAAAGGTCGCCAGACGACTGCTGGAACAGCTTGGCCACCGCTGCGAAGTGGTGAATAACGGCCGGGAGGCGCTGGAGCGCTGGCGCGCCGCCTGCTGGGATCTCCTGCTGATCGATCTGCAAATGCCGGAGATGGACGGTGAAACCGCCATCCGCCTGCTGCGCGAAGAGACGCTGGCGCGGGGCCGGGAGCACCAGCCCGCGATTGCCATGACCGCCCACGCCATGCAGGGCGATAGAGATCGCTGTCTGGCGATGGGCTTCGACGACTATATCGCCAAACCGGTGAGCCAGGAGGCGCTGAAGGAAGCCATCGCCCGCGTCGGCGCAGCGGAAGATAGCGGTCCGGACGAAGAGGCAGGCCTGCCGGACGAGGCCCACCTGCTAAAACAGTGCGCCGACGATCCTGAGCTGGTCGAGGAGCTGCTGGGACTCTTCGCTGAAGGGCTTGACGCCGCAATCATCGCCCTCACCCACGCCATTGACGCCAATGACCGGGAGACGTGGCGCCGTACCGCCCACAAGCTGCGCGGCGAGGCGGTTACCCTCGGCTTTCAACGCCTTGCCGGGGTGCTCCAGCAGCTGGAGAGCCAGGCGACGTCGCCCGACCAGACCGTGCCAGATGACCTGCGAGACGCGCTGGCCGAGGCGACCACAGGCTGCCACCGGTGGCTACATCGCAGATCGCAGGAGGTCCTCCGTGATCCATAGACGCCTTCTGCTGCTGGTCGTTTGCCTGCCGCTGGCGCATGCCGGTTCTAAGCCGGTGACCTGGTCACTGGCCGGACAATGGCGGGTGCATGACGCCAACGACAGCGCCTTCAACGGCGCGCAGGCTTCCGACGGCGACTGGCGCACGCTGCGGGTACCGGCAAACTGGTACAGCGCCGGATACGATCATCAGGGCGCCCTGTGGTATCGCCATCAGTTTACCCTGCATGGCCTGTCGCCGGATGCCATGGCGACGCTGGTGTTTGACGGCGTCGATTACTTTGCCGAGGTGGCGCTCAACGGCAAGACGCTGGCCCGACACGAGGGCTATTTTCAGCGCTTCCCGGTGGACATCAGCGGGGCCGTACGCCGCCATAATCAGCTCGCCGTGCGGGTCGACAGCCCCTATGAAGACCCGCAAAAGATCTGGCCGCTACACAAAACGCTGATGAAAGGGATCCTGAATCAGCACGACACCCGCCCGGGCGGCGCCTGGTCGGTTCAGGGGCAAGATGCCAACTCCGGGGGGATCTGGGCGCCGGTGAAGCTCCATCTGAGCCGCGGCGTCACCATCGACGAGGTGATCCTGCGCCCGGACTGGCAACAGGGGCTGGAGCAGCCCATGCTGCGTGCCGAAATACGCTATCGCGCCGTGACGCCCGGCCCCGTCACGCTACGCCTGACGGCTACCCCGGACAATTTTTCCGGCCCGCGTTTTCAACAGGCCTTCGCGGTCACCCTGGAGAAAACCGCGGGTGTCCTGCACGTCTCGCTGCCCATGCCGTCCGCAAAGCTCTGGTGGCCCGTGGGCGCGGGCAAACCCAACCTGTACCGGGTGCGCGCCACCCTTGCGGATAACCGGGGGATGATGGATACCGCCGTCACCCGCACCGGATTACGTAAAGTGGAAGCGCTGGCGGATAATCAGGGCTGGCGCATCAACGACAGACGGCTGTTCATTAAGGGCAGCAACTATATTGGCTCCCCATGGCTAAGCACCATGACGCGGAAAAAGTATCGTCGGGATTTCAGGCTTGTCACGGCGATGAACGCCAATGCCATCCGCGTTCACGGCCACGTGGCGGGCCGCGCGCTGTATGAGGTGGCCGATGAGATGGGGCTGATGATCTGGCAGGATGTCCCCCTGCAGTGGGGTTACGATGACAGCGTCGCCTTCGCCGATAACGCCGTGCGCCAGACCCGGGCGATGATGGCGCAGTTCGGCAATTCGCCGGCGATTATTGTCTGGGGCGGTCACAACGAACCACCGTGGAACTCGCCGTGGATGGAAAAACGCTTCCCCGACTGGCATAAAACCTTAAACCAGACCTTGACGCAGCGGGTGGGCGAGGCGCTGGCGGAAGACACCTCCCGCATCGTGCACCGGTTTTCCTCCGTCGAAGAACACTACTGGGCCGGCTGGTATTTCGGTACCCTACGCGACCTGCTCGCCCCGGCGAAGACCGGGATTATTACCGAGTTTGGCGCCCAGGCGCTGCCCCGGCTCGCCACCCTGAAGACCATTATCCCGGCTCATCTGCTGTGGCCGAAAACGACCGCCGCTGACGACCCCGGCTGGGTGCGATGGAAGTACCATAATTTTCAGCCTTTCCAGACCTTTAAATTCGCTGGCGTTCCGCGGGGAAATAATATTCAGGAAATGATCGCCAATACCCAGGCGTATCAGGCCCAGCTGGTGGCTCTGGCGGCGGAGAGCTATCGCCGCCAGCGTTATCAGCCGGTGACCGCCCTGTTCCACTTTATGTTTGTCGAGACATGGCCCTCCATCAACTGGGGGGTGGTGGATTATCTGCGCCAGCCGAAGGCGGGTTACTATGCCCTGCAGCGCGCCTATCAGCCGATCCTGCCGTCGATCGAGCCGGTGACCGCCAGCTGGCGTCAGGGAAGCCCGGCGACGGTGCGCCTGTGGGCGATTAACGATACCTGGGCAGCCTGTGAGGATTGTCGCCTGAGCTGGCAGGTCAGGCAAAATGGCCAGATGCTCGCTCAGGGAGAAACCACGCTGACCCTGCCGCCCGACGCCGGCCAGAAGATCAGAGAGCTGACCGTCACCCCCACCAGCCAGCAGCCCGTGACGATCGTCTACCGCATTGACAACCGTCGCGGCAAACGCGTGGGTGCTAACCAGCATACCGAGCCCGTCGCCGCAGCTCAGGCGGCTAAATGAAGGCGGCTTCACGCTTAGCCGCGATCAGTCATGGATTTTCACCCCCAGACAGCCGCGAACAAATTCAGGGTTAAAGTGTTTCACCGCTTCGCCGACATAACCTAAATCCAGGGCGCCGATCTGCGCCATTTCGCTCGCGGTGAGCGAGAAATCCCAGATGGCAAAGTTCTCTTCAATACGCTCCTGGCGGGTGGATTTCGGGATCACCGTGACGCCACGCTGCACGTTCCAGCGCAGGATAACCTGCGCAATGGTTTTTTGATGGGCATCGGCAATCCCCTGCAGCATTGCCTCTTCATACGGGTGATGTCTCCCGCCGCCTAACGGCGCCCAGGCTTCAGGCTGAACGTGATAATGCTTCATGGTTTCCAGCGCCGCGGGCTGCGCGAAATAGGGATGCAGTTCAACCTGGTTCACCATCGGCCTGATTCTGACGGTTTCGCAGAAGTTAGCTAACACATGGGGATAGAAATTGGAGACGCCAATCGCTTTCAGCTTCCCGGCTTCATACGCGTCTTCCAGCGCGCGCCAGGCGCTGAAATAATCGCCCATCGCCTGATGCAACAGATAAAGATCGAAGTATTCCAGCCCGGATTTTTTTAAGGATGCGGCAATCCCGGCTTTCGCCATCCCGGTGTTGGCCATGTCCTGGACCCACAGTTTGGAGGTAATAAATAGCGCCTCTCGGGTACACAGACCTTCGGCGATGGCTTCGCGAACGGCATCACCCACCGCATCTTCATTATCGTAGACGGCAGCGGTATCGATGAGGCGGTAGCCAGTACGAATGGCGTTCAGCACCGACTGCTTACACTCTGCTTTATCGGTCACCTTGAACACCCCAAAACCCAGCATCGGCATTTTACGGTTGTTACTTAATACGGAATATTCCACGGTGAAGCTCCCCTCTTGTTAAAACACCATGGTAAGACAGGAACGCGGTCACGATTAGCCTGTCATTCCTGATTTGACTTATGCATTCAATTCATTAATTGCAGTGCGCTGAGATGCCCCACTCAGGTCAAAAGTGCTGCGCCATCGCAGACGGTCATACGCCACACCTTCCGCCACGGCCCCCTCGGGCAGCGTTCACGTCAGCCATGTCCGCGAGGACAGACTGAATTATCTGCTCGGTCTTCCACCGCAAGATGACAGGATTGTCATCTGGTTAACGCCTTTCTGTCGGGTTCCCACGAGTAGACTGCCTCTATTTCTTCCAGACAGCGAATGATCATGACACTACTTCGCACAAGACCCCTGCTTATCATTGGTCTGATGTTAGGCGCTGGCCTTTTTTCGTATGGTATCCTCCACCAGACCAGCGATGCGGCGCCAGCACACAACGTCGCCGAACCGCTTGTCAGCCTCAGTCAGGCACAGGTGAAACTCGTCCCGCTGCGGCTCTCTACTCAGGGACATGTGGTCTCCCTCAATCAGGTCGATATCCAGTCTCAGGTGACCGGCACGGTAAAATCGGTGGCCTTCAAGGAGGGGGATTTCGTTCAGCAGGGACAACTGCTGTTTACCCTCGACGATAGCACGCAACAAGCCACGCTACGCCATGCGGTGGCGACGCTGGCTGAATCCCACTCTGAGCTGACAAAAGCGCAGAACGATCTCGCCCGCGGCCGCAGCTTAAAGGCGAAGAATTATATTTCGGCGTCAGACTGGGACACGTTAAAAAGTACTCAGCAGCAGTACGCTGCACAAAGCAGCGCCGCGCAGCAGGATATCGAGACGGCTCAGGCGCAACTGGGCTACACGAAAATTTATGCCCCCGTCAGTGGTAAAACCGGGGTGTTGAACGTCCACATCGGTAGTCTGGTACAGCCCGGGAGTACCTCGCCGATGGTAAGCATTAACCAGTTCGATCCTGTCGGCGTTTCGTTCACCTTACCTGAAGCCAGCCTCAATGCGGTACTGGCCGCGCAAAGCCAGGGACCGGTAAAAGTATGGGTGAAAAATGCCAGAGGCGAAGACGTCGCGGGACAACTGGATTTCATCAATAACACCGTGAGTACGGATAGCGGCACTGTCGTCTTTAAAGCCCGTTTTTCGAATGCCGACCATCTGCTGTGGCCGGGGGCATTTGAGGATGTCAGCGTCGATGCCGGCTCGCAACATGTCGTGGTACTGCCACCTCAGGCTGTACAGAACGGTCCGGAAGGTCACTTCGTCTTTCTCGTCGATAGCAGCAGACGCGTGTCCACGCAGGCCATCACGCTGTTGCGCATGCAGCAGGGAATGGCGATCGTCAATGGCGTGGCGCAGGGAACCCGGGTGGTCGTGGAAGGCGCTAACGCGTTGCGCCCGGACATGACCGTCAGGCTGGCAAGCCATGCGGCAACCCAGGAGCCCAGGTCATGAAGTTTGCTGAATTGTGTCTGTCACGGCCCATTGCCGTGATGCTGCTGTGGCTGGCGGTGATGGTGACCGGGATCATTTGCTGGACGAAGCTGCCTGTTGCCGCGCTGCCTGAGTTTGATACCCCGACGATTAAAGTTAACGCATCGCTTTCCGGTGCCAGCCCGGAGACCATGGCCTCATCGGTGGCGACACCGCTGGAAAAAAACCTCTCCACTATCGCCGGAATATCAACGCTGACCTCAACCAGTCTGCAGGGGGCCACCACCATTGTGATGGAGTTCGCCCCATCGGTGAATATTGATTCAGCCGCGGTGGATGTACAGGCCGCCCTGTATCAGACGATGAAAAATCTGCCGTCAGAAATGACCACCCCACCCTCGTTTCGCAAGGTCAACCCGGCTGATGCCCCCATTGCCATTATTGCCATCGACTCGCCCTCAATGACGCTGTCGGATCTTAACCGTTTCAGCGACAACCTGATTTCTCCGGCACTTTCCACGATTAAAGGTGTGGCTGAAGTTACCGTGAGCGGCCAGAAAAAGTATGCCGTACGGGTTGAAATCGATCCTGACAAGCTCGCGGCGATGGACCTGACGCTCACTGACGTGCAGTCGGCGCTGAAATCGGCAAATTCGAATGCGCCTATTGGAGAACTGGACGGTAAGCGACAAATGATGATGCTGCAAACCCGTGGCGACCTGCGTAATGCCGCCGACTTTGCCCAGGTCATTATTGCGACCCGCAACGGCCAGCCGGTACGCCTGTCCGATATCGCCAGCGTGCAGGATAGTATTGAGAACACCCTGAGCTACAGCTCGGTAAACGGCCACACGGCAATTGTACTGAACATCAGCCGCCAGCCGGGCGCGAACATCGTCTCAACTATCGACGCCATCAAAGCACTGCTGCCACGGCTGCAGTCACAAATGCCGCCGTCGGTACACCTGCAACTGCTCAACGACCGTTCTTTATCTATCCGTCAGGCGATCCATGACGTCAACATCACGCTGCTGGTGACTATCGCGCTGGTGATTCTGGTGATCCTGCTGTTCCTTCGTCAGCTGCGCGCGACCCTGATCCCGGCGCTCAGCGTGCCGGTGTCGCTGCTTGGGGCATTTGCCCTGATGTACGTGATGGGCATGAGCCTGAACAGTATCTCCCTGATGGGACTGACGATCGCCGTCGGGCTGGTGGTCGATGATGCGATCGTGGTGCTGGAGAACATCATGCGCTATCGCGAGCAGGGAGAAACAATATGGCGGGCGGCGCTGCTGGGTGTGCGCGAAGTGGCGTTTACCGTCATTTCCATATCGCTGTCGCTGGTTGCCGTTTTCCTGCCCATTTTCCTGATGCCAGGCACGCTGGGGCTGCTGTTCCATGAGTTCGCGTGGGTGGTTTCCCTGGCGATCCTGGTCTCGGCGGCGGCGTCATTAACGCTGGTGCCGCTGCTGGTATCGCTGCTGATTAAAGACCATGAGATTGAGCAAGCGCAGCCTGCGTGGAGCCGTTATTTCGAACGCGGATTTGATGCCCTGCTCAAAGGTTACGCACGTGCCCTGGAGATGGCGATCGCCCATAAAATGTGGATGGTGCTCACGGCACTTGCCACAGTACTGCTGACGGTCTTCCTTTACTGGAGCGCGCCGAAAAGTTTCTTTCCGCAGGAAGATATCGGTCAGATCACAGCGAATATTGATACGCCACAGGACATGTCCTATGACGGTCGCCTCGCCGTGGCGCAGCAGATCGGCAAAACGTTGCTCGCCGATCCTGTCGTGGCTGACATGGTCACCAAGGTCGATCATGACACCACGCAGGTGGTACTGACGCTGACAGATCGTTCGCAGCGTCCGGCCATGGCGCAGGTGGTGCAGCAAATGCGAGCAGAAACCAGCTATATGCCGGGGATCACCGTGTTCTTCAGCCCGGTACAAAATCTGAAAATCGGCGGCCGCTCGTCGAAAAGTAGCTATCAATACACGCTGCAATCCGTCAACAGCAGCGATGGGTTAGCGCTGAATAACTGGGCGAACAAGCTGATGGAGGGGATGAAAAAAACCGGCGTATTTGTGGGCGTCAACAGCGACTCGCAGCTCAACGGCCTGGAGGCTGATCTGCAGATAGACCGTAATAAAGCCTCACTGCTCGGTGTCGATACCAGCCAGATCCGCAGCAATTTGTATGCCGCCTTTGGCACTCAGCAGGTCTCGACCATCTACGCCCCGGAAGACAGCTATGAAGTGATTATGGAAGTGAAGCAGCCGTTTCGTCAGAACGAAAGCGATCTGGCGAAGATCTATGTGCGCTCATCTTCCAACACACTGCTACCGGTAACCACCTTCACCCACATTTCGCGTGCGCAAGGAATTACCGCGGTTAACCACCAAGGGCAGTTGCCGGCGATAACCGTCTCATTCGACCTGGCGCCCGGTAAGTCACTGTCGGATGCCACCGCCGCGATAGCTCAGGTCGAGAACGACATGCAGATGCCCGCCTCGGTCTTTGGGAGCTACGCCGGGCAGGCGGCGCTGTACCAGCAGTCGCAGAGTAGCCAGATTTGGCTGATTGTGATGGCGCTGGCGGTGATCTACGTGATCCTTGGCGTGCTGTATGAAAGCTGGATCCACCCATTGACCATTTTACTCGGCCTGCCTTCGGCGGCAGTCGGCGCGCTGCTGGCGTTAAGGCTATGCAATCTGGATCTCACCTTTATCGCCATGATTGGCATTCTGCTGCTGATCGGGATCGTAAAAAAGAATGCCATCATGATGATAGATTTTGCGCTGGCGGCGCAGCGCCAGCATAATTTATCTGCCCATCAAGCAATCACTCAGGCCTGTCTGCAGCGCTTCAGACCCATCATGATGACGACCTTTTGCGCCATGATGGGAGCCCTGCCTATCGCGTTTGGCTGGGGCGCGGGCGCCGAGCTTCGTCAGCCGATGGGCGTGGCGATTGTCGGCGGCCTGCTTTTTTCTCAACTGATCACGCTGTTTATTACGCCCGTTTTATACCTGCTGTTTGAGCGGAAAGCCCGTCCACAGGAGAATGCAGCACAATTGCTGGAGGAACAATGAGACTACTGTTGGTAGAAGACCAGTCAATGGCCGCGGACTACATCGCAAAAGGGCTCAGAGAGAATGATTTCGTCGTGGACGTGGCCAATAACGGTGTCGACGGACTGCACTACCTGTTGACCAACGACTACGATCTGGCCGTCCTCGACGTGATGTTGCCGGGAATGAACGGCTGGAAAATCCTTGAGTTAGCGCGCCAGGCTGGGAAAGCCACGCCGGTGATGTTTCTGACCGCGCGGGATGACGTAGAGGATCGGGTCAGAGGGCTTGAGCTGGGTGCGGAAGATTATCTGGTTAAGCCATTTTCATTTAGCGAATTGCTGGCGAGAGTACGCGTCATCATGCGTCGTCAAAACGTCCATAGCACACCGCTGGAAGACGCCGTATTACAAATCAGCAATCTGCAGCTCGACTTCCATAAACATCGCGTTATTCGTGATGGAAAACGCATCGAGTTGACGCAGAAAGAGTTTTTACTGCTTAACCTGTTGATGCGTCGCAGCGGCGAAGTATTATCGCGTACCGTGCTGGCGGAACAGGTCTGGGATATGAACTTTGACCCGGAAACCAATGTTATTGACGTCGCTATCCGCCGTCTGCGCAGCAAAATTGATGATGGTTTCGATGTGAAACTGCTTCACACCATTCGCGGCGCAGGCTACGTGCTGGAAGAGAGACAAGATGCAGATCCCGCGTAATATGTCGATAACCCTCCGGCTGACGCTCTACTTTACCCTCGCGATGTCGCTGGTGCTGTACAGCGTCTCCGGACTATTGTACTCCACTATGCGCAATCAGCTCAGCCAGAAGGATGAGAACGAACTGCGCAGCACCCTGCAGTACCAGCAGGAGATTGCCACCACCATCAGCGAACGTCAGGGGCCAACCGACCTCTGGCAACAGGAACTGTTCGAATTTATCGCCCGCCAGGACCGGCTTTCGCTGCGCATTATCAGCCCTGATGGGAAAGTCTGGGCGCAGTCGAAGACTATGCGGGCGCCAGAAGCAGTTTTCCCCCCGCCATCCCGTGACTTTACGTACCGTTCATGGCGTTATCACGAAGGAGAGATAAAGGAAAAGTACCTGATCGCGTCAACCAATTTTATCCTGAAAGGCAATCAACCGTGGCTGGTTCAGGCTGCGCTGAATGTCTCGCGAAACAATGAAATCATTGAAGATTACTGGCAGCGGATGCAGATTGCTGTAGCGCTGGCCATTGTGGTTTTTTCGGCCATTGGCTACTGGCTCGCACGGCGTGGCCTGCTGCCTTTGCGCAAAATCAGTCGCGAAATTGCGTATATTCATGCCGAAGACCTGGATACCCGCCTGGCAACTCAACACTGGCCATCAGAATTGAACGCGCTGGCGGCCTCCTTTGACGGGATGATGACCCGGCTTGAAGCCTCCTTTAAACAGCTAAGCCGCTTCTCCTCCGACATCGCTCATGAGCTTCGCGGCCCGATTAACAACCTGATCTCGGCCGCCAGCGTGACGCAAAGTAAAGACCGCAGCCCGCAAGAGTACCAGGAGACCCTGGCCGCCATCGTCGAAGAAGGCGAACGACTGTCGCGCATGATTTCCTCTATGCTGTTCCTGGCCCGAGCCGATAACAGCCGCGAAACGCTGCACCGGGAGTTACTCAATAGCGTCACGGAATTTGAACGTCTCATCGGTTACTACGACATTCTGGCGGAAGATAAAAACATCCGTTTAACCCATGAGGGGGATGTCTCTTTCCCTGCCGATGCTCTGCATTTGCAGCGGGCGCTCTCTAACCTGCTGTCTAATGCTATTCGCCATACCCGCTCGGGCGGTACGGTACATCTCAAAGCATCTCAGGCGAACAGCTCAGTCTTACTGGCGGTGCAGGATAATGGCGAGGGCATCAGTCCGGAGCATTTGCCGCATATTTTTGACCGCTTTTATCGCGTGGATGCGGCACGCAGCAGCGCGGATAACACCGGGCTGGGCCTGGCCCTGGTAAAAACCATTGCCGAATTACACGGAGGAAGCGTTCAGGTGGAAAGTATTCCGGGCCAGGGAAGCTGCTTTACGCTGGTACTTCCCCTGTAATGAGGTTGCCAGCCAACCTGACAAAATTGTCATCCGGGCGTTGAGTTTTGGTCATGGTCAGAAGCGAATAATTGCAGAACATTTATTCCGGAAATTCACTTTTCCCTGACATGAGAAGACCCCTATGACTATTCCGCAAAGTCATTCAGTGTGGCTCAATAAAGTACCTGAGATTACGCTTGTATTCTGGTTAATCAAAATGATGTCGACCACCGTTGGCGAAACGGCGGCAGATTTCCTTAATATGGATTTGCAGTTTGGTTTAACCAATACTTCAATAGTGACTGGCGCGCTGCTCGCATTGTCGATCTTTTTCCAGATGCGGGCCACACGCTATCAGCCGGTGTTGTATTGGGTCACGGTCGTGTTTATTAGCGTATTCGGCACCTTGATCACAGATAACTTAACCGATGCCTGGCATGTACCGCTGGCGCTCTCTTCGCTGGTGTTCAGCGTCCTCTTATTGGTCATCTTTGTCACGTGGTACCGGCGGGAAGGTACGCTGTCGATTCATCACATCGATAGCCGGAGCCGTGAATCATTTTACTGGCTGGCGATTCTGGCCACATTTGCCCTCGGTACAGCGGTAGGTGACTGGCTGGCGGAAGGCGTGAGTCTGGGTTATTACGGTGCGGCAATGTTCTTCGGGACGTGGATCCTGATTATCACCGGCGCCTGTTTTATCTTTAAAGCAAACCGCGTATTTTGCTTCTGGGCGGCGTATATTCTGACCCGCCCATTCGGCGCAGCCTGCGGAGATTTACTTTCACAACCGGTTGATAACGGTGGTATCGGCTTAGGGGCAAACCTCACCAGCCTGATTTTCGGGCTCGCGATTATGTTCATGATTGCCTGGCTGATGGTGCACGACTGGCGTAAGCGTTCTGCTGAAAGATAATGGCAGAATGGTAGAACAAGCGTCACTATGATGACGGTGGGTTCCCCCACCGTCTCGTTATTACTTTTTCACTGCATTTTTGGCGTTATTTTTTGCATTATTGCAGGCGGTCTCATTTTTAGCGCAGGCTGCTTTAGCCGCTTTCGCTTCTTTTTGCGCATCCGCTTTTGCCGTGGACTTGGCCTGGGAACACTGCGTCGGGTTATTCTGGCAGGCTGATTTAGCTTTTGAAATCATCTGACCATTTGCTGCATTGGCGGCGCCGCAAACCATAAGCGCGCAGATACCCAGCGCCATTGCGAATTGTTTCATCATAGTTATCCGTATTATTAAATTTAAGTGAGTCACATCCGGGATAATTCCCGTCCGTTAAGAGCAGGAATAAGCTTATGCCGCAGGTGCTGGCGAGCTTACCGCCGTTGGCGTACCCTGCTTCATCTGCAGGCGGTGCTGCAATTCAGTTTTGCAATCAGCATTCCCTTTCCATGCGCACCGCGCCAGTTCACGACCGTTCATCTGTTGCGGGGATTTGCTGGCACAACCTGCCAGTAGCAGAAGCGCGAGGGGGAATAATATTTTCTTCATCGCCAGATTACTCGTTAGTTAAAAACCACATGAATTATCAGGATGAAATATTAAGACTTAATTAAGTGAAACGAGAGATAGCATGGATAGCTAATAGTACAAGGTCGCGGCACGTCGCGACCTTGTAAGGTTTAACCATGGTTTTCTGACATCATCAGGCAACCACTGCTCATCACTGGCTGGTTAAGCGCTGCGCCAGACTCAGCCGCAGCGCCACAGTTATCCTCTCAACCGGATAGCATCACAGGCTGACACTGTTCAACCAGTTGAGCAGACTTTCCACTGAGTATTGCGTCGGTGCGCGCGATATCGGTTGGCCCGATGTTATCAGCAGTAGCGTCGGCAGGCCGCGTACGCCGAGGTCGCTGGCCAGTTCCTGATGCAAATCGGCATCCAGATAGCGCGTTTCAAACTGAGCAATCCGCTGGCTGAGTTTTTCATGGGCCAGCAGCTGCCAGAGTTTACGGCAATGCACACAGCGCTCCGCGCCAACGAACAGCAGCACGGGTCGTTCACCCTGCAGTTCACTCGCCGCGCTTATCGGCCGGAATGCGCTTTCCGCAACGCGGAACAGCTTCGGACTGCGGCGCAGCGTATCGTTATCGGTAGCTACGCATAGCGCATCGGCGCTTTTACTGTACGGCTGTACGCCCGCCACGCGCACCACGCTCTGCGCCGGGCCCGCCGCCGCCGCGCCCGGCTGACGCAGAGTGCGGACATCGACTGCCGCAATCGGCGTCTCCGGCGGTTGCGCAAGCTGCGGGATCCACGCGTAAGGAATGCGGTAGGCGCGGTAAACCATATTATTATTCAGCGTCTTGCCCCAGAACGGCGAAATATATTCCCAGACAATGTCGTGATCGCGGGTCACTTCAAAAATGCGGCCGTTCGATCCTTCGTTAATCAGCGTATTGCCATTTTCCAGGCGCTGCATATTACTGATATACGGGCTGTAGAAGCGATAGGAGTCGGTCGGTTGCGGCAGATCCGCTTCATAAGGCGAGTAGCGCCACTCAATATCGAGGGTCAGCGGGTTGATCTCAAGGATCCGTGAATAATCGCGCCAGGCGTTTTTCACCCCATCCGCCGACGCCGGGTTCGGCGCACCGTATCCGGCCCAACCGCCGTTGTCGAAAATCAGGATATTGCCCGCGCCCGGCAGCCCCTGCGGGATCATATGCGCATGATGCTGGCCGATGATCCAGCCGATGTGCTTCAGCTCCGGTTTGCTGTAGTCCGGGCCGAGCTGCCAGACAATTTTGCCGCTCTGCTTATCGATAATGGCGATAATGTTGGATTCGCGGGCGTCCCAGATAATGTTATCGGGATGAAAGCGCGCATCGCCGGCGTCATACCATTTATTCGGTCCCAGCGCCGACATCGAGTTGATATGCATCCAGTCGCCCATTCCGCCGCCGCTGGCGCGCATATTCGGGTTATTGTACAGCGCGGTGCGTGCCGCATCGTCGAAGCCCAGCTCATGAAAATGGTCGCTGCAGCGCCACTCCCAGACCACATTGCCCTGCCAGTCGACTTCAATAATGGTGTCGTCCAGCAGCAGCTTGTCGGAGATCGCTTCATTAACCAGATTGGTGTGGGCGAGGATCAGGGTATTGCCGCCATCCACCTGCGGCTCCAGCCCCGGTGCGTAGTAGCCGACCGGGTTACCCGCTCGCTGATAGTCGTGATGAGCGCGCGCCATCCAGCGCGTTTCGTTGCCGGGATCGCTGACCTGTTCGTAGCGGTCGAATTTCCAGGTTACGTTGCCCTCCCAGTCCACCTGGATCAGATCGAGCATATCCTGCATGCCATAGCGCGGGTCGCGCTCGCCGCTGTGGCCAAGGATGGCACCGCCGGGCAGAATTTTGTTGGGAAACCCATGCAGTTCAGGCCATTCCCGCACCACGTGACCATTCATATCCACCAGTACCGCGCCGTGTTCGGTGGCCTGGAAAAGGGTGTAGCCGCTCCAGGCGCGCTGCGGATCGTAAAGGGTGGCGCCGGTCGGGTAAACGGAAGGATGTCCCATATGTTGCTCCTTAAATAATAAAATCAGACAGAAGTAATCAGGTTGCGAATGTGGCGGCAGGCGGCGGTAAACGAGTCATCATCACGCTGGCGCGGATGAGGCAGCGCCAGGTTCACGATTTCTCGTATCCGCCCCGGACGCGGTGAGAGCACGACGACGCGATCGGCCAGGGCGACGGCCTCTTCCACATCGTGCGTCACCAGTAACGTGGTGGTTCCCGCGCTTTGGTGGATCTGTAAAAGTTCCTGCTGCAGGGTGTGACGCGTCAGGGCATCCAGCGCGCCGAAAGGCTCATCGAGCATCAGGATCTGCGGGCGGGCCACCAGACCGCGGGCAATAGCCACCCGCTGGGCCATGCCGCCGGAAAGCTGCGCGGGCAGCGCGCTGGCGAACTCGCTGAGCTGCACGCGCGCCAGCATCTCCAGTGCCCGCTGGCGCTTCGTCGCCCGGCTGAGCTTTTCATCCGCCAGGCCGAGCATCACGTTGTCGAGCACGTTAAGCCACGGAAACAGGCGCGGCTCCTGAAACACAATGCCGCGCTCTTTGCCCACGCCGGTGACCGGCTCGCCGTTAATACAAATATCCCCCTGGGTGGCTGACTCAAGGCCCACCAGCATCCGTAGCAGCGTCGATTTACCGCAGCCGCTGCTGCCCACCAGCGCGACCAGTTCACCGGCGGCGATATCCAGGTTGAAATTCTGTAGCGCCGTCACCTGTTGCCAGGATTTACGCACGTGACGAAAAGAGACCAGAGTTGAAGAGGTCATAACTGCTCCTGTTGACGCCAGCGGGTGGCGCGCATTTCCAGTAAACGTCCAGCTTTATCCAGCGCCGCGCCGGTGATACCGACCAGCACCATGCCGCAGAGAATAGTGGGCATATCCAGCAGCTGCTGGGCATTGATCATCAGGCTGCCGATCCCGACGCCGGAGGACATGAAATATTCCGCGCCGATATTGCCAAGCCAGGCGTAAATCAGCGCCAGCCGCAGACCGGCAAAGATCCCCGGCGCGGCACCGGGAAGAATGACCCGGCGCAGGCGCGCGAATTCGCCCAGCCGCAGTACCCTGGCGACTTCATCGAGTTGCGGATTTCGCTGAAGCACCGCCTGCAGGGTGCTGAAGAACATCGGAAAGAACGACGCCAGCGCGATAAAGACAATTTTGCCGCCGTTATCGTTACCCACCCATGCCGTCAGCAGCGGCAGCCAGGCAAACAGAGCAATATGGCGCAGCACGTTAAGCGTGGGGGTGAAAATTTGTCCGGCGCGTGGGCGCAGCGCCAGCAACAGCCCGCACAGCAAACCGCCGGCAATCCCCAGCGCGCCGCCGACAACCGCTCTCCCCAGACTGGCCAGCATCGCGGCGCTCAGCTCTCCGCTCAGGATCCCCTGAACAAAACGCGCCGCCACCGCCAGCGGCGAAGAGAATAATCCGCCATCAATCCAGCCCCACTGGCTGGCCAGCTGCCACAGCGCCAGCAGGACTATCGGCAGCTGCAACGCCCGCCAGCTGGCCTGCGGTTTCCACGCCAGGCGTCCGGCGGCTGGCTGCGGCCAGAACACCAGTCGGGAACAGGCCCGATTCGCCGCCCACTCCATCAACATGCCGCTCAGGCCAACCACCGCGATGGTGACGAAGACAATATCCAGCTGAAACAGCTGGCGGCCCCAGACCATCAGGTAGCCAATACCTTCTGAAGAAGCCAACAGCTCGACAACGATAAGCGATACCCAGGCCTGCGAAAGCGCCAGACGCAGACCGGTAAACCAGCCCGGCAGGCTTGCCGGGATCACCAGCCAGCGCAGCCGCTGCCAGCGGGAAAAGTTCATCACCCTGCCGGCTTCGCTCAGGGTCAGCGGCACGCTGGCAACTGCCTGCTGAGTGTTGATGGTCATCGGCACCACGGTGGTTTTCACGATAACCGCCAGCTTGAGGCCGTTATCAATCCCGAACAGCACCATCAATAGCGGGATCCAGCCGAGCGTCGGAATTTGCGCCAGCGCGTAGAACAGCGGTTCCACCCGCTGCGCGGCCGCTGGCACCAGGCCAAACAGCGCCCCGAGCAGCGTGCCGGCGATGGCGCCCAGCAGCAGGCCAAGCGCCAGATGCTGGAGGCTAAATCCCCACTGCGCCAGCAGATCGCCGCTCAGCAGCGACAACGCGGTATCGGCAACCACCGACGGCGCGGGCAAAATTTGCGCGGGCATCCATCCCTCGCGGGCGGCGATGTACCACAGCAATAGCAGTAGCGTTGGCAGCAGCCACGGCCAGCCGTTAAGCCGGAAACCCGGCCTGCCAGGGGCATCGGTTCTTAAGATCATCTGCGACATATCGGTCCACTCATCGGAAAGTGATGCCGCTATGAAAACGTGACTCACGCTGCCCCGCTATTGCGTAAGGTGAATAATCCCGATGCATCGAATGCATTTCAGCCTGGCGGGCACGCTGCGTCTGATTTAGCTTTTTTTCACCCATGCTTGGCGAATAAAAGCATTTAACACACCGCCCGCCGGCTCTTTAGGGTGAGAAAAAAACTCAAGGGAGCAATACGTTATGATGAAAGCATTTTTTAGCCGCACCTTGCTGGCATTGGTCACGGTCATCGGTCTGGCGGCAAACGCCCAGGCCGAGACGCTACGAACCATTCGCATCGGCGTGCCGGATCAGAGCGCAGGCAGTCAACCTTTTATTGAGGGGCCGGTCGGCATGGCGTTTATCCGCCATCAGTTGGAAGAGGTGTTTAAACCGCAGGGTGTGGAAGTGCAGTGGCAGTTTTTCAAGGGGGCAGGCCCGGCGGTGAATGAAGCGTTAGCCAACCGACAGCTTGATTTTGTTTACCTCGGCGATCTGGCGGCGATTATCGGTAAGGCCAATGGTCTGCCGACACGCCTGCTTCTGGGCAGCCGCGGCTCGGAATCCTGGCTCGCGGTAACCAAAGCCTCGGGTATTAAAACGCTGGCCGACCTGAAAGGCAAACGGGTAGCGGTCTATCGCGGTACGGCGGACCAGTTGGCCTTTGACCGGGCGCTGCAAACCGCCGGCCTCAATGAGCGCAGTTTGCAGGTCATCAACCTTGACTGGAACGCGGGTAAAGCAGCGCTGGCGGCCGGTCGCGTCGATGCGGTATGGGGAGGCGTCTCCCTGCTGGCGCTACGCGGCGACAAAATTGATGTGGTGGTTAAAAGCGGCGACTCAGGCCGCCAGAACACCACCCAGGCGGGGTTCCTCGGCACGCAGACGTTTATCGAGACCTGGCCGCAGGCGACTCAGCAGATCGTTAATGTGCTGGTGAAGAATGCCGCTGAAATCAGCGATCCGGCTAATCGAGACGCCTGGTCTGCCGAGATGGCGCAGCAAAGCCAGATCCCCAAGGCGTTATTTCTGGAAGCGCTGCAGCCGCAGGATCTGAACTTTACCACCTCACCGCGTATTGACCCGTTCCTGACCGACAGCTTCAGCAGTAGCGTCGAGCAGGCTAAATCGGGTCGTCTGATCCGCAGCGCCTTTGACGTTAAGCAGTGGGTGGACGGCCAGTTTGTCGAGCAGGCGCTGAAAACGCAGCAACTGGAAAACCGCTGGCCACTGTACGATGCCAAAGGTGAGGCGAAAAACGCCGGTTAATCCCCCTCCTCCTGCGCCAGCAGCTGAAGCTGATGCTGACGGTCGGTGTGGAGGATAATCTCAATCAGCCTCTCAACCAGCGGCGGCTGAATCGCATGAACCGGGGAGATAATGGCAAACCGGGTCTGCATTAGCCGCCACTCATCTGGCAGATCGCTAAGTTCCAGTTTCACCAGCCGATGGCTGTGCTGGCACAACGCGAAGCCGTCCTCGCTGGCGAAGCTTATCGCGTGGGTTTGCGCCAGAGTGGAAAGCAGCGCGTAAATATGGTCGCACTGGATCGCGGGCGTAAAGTCCTGTTGCTGGCTGAGGGTTGCCAGTACCTTGCGTACCCCCGGCGGCAAATAGGGGGCGGCAAAAGGATAGCGCAGCATCTCCTGAATCGAGATCGTCCCCTGTTTTGCCAGCGGATGTTCGGCATGGCAGACAAAGAAACAGCGTTGTGGGCTGAGCGGCTGCACGCGTAACTGCGGGTCAAGCTCGGCCTGCCAGCTATCGGCGACCACAAAAGGATAGTGCTGGGAGGTAAGCGCCTGATGCAGAGCAAGCCAGTTATCAATGTGAAAACGCACCCTCGCCTGCGGCAAAAGACGATGAAACTCACCGATGGCCGCCGGAATCAGCCTCGCGCCGGGGGCCGGGCCGCAGCCAAAAGCGACCTCGCCATTTTGCGCATCGTCCGCCTCACGCAGCTGGCTACTGAGCTCGATATTGAGTTCCTGAAAACGGCGCGCATAAGGCAGCAGCTTTTGCCCATGCAGCGTGAGCGTCGGTAGCTTGCTCTGGCGGTCGAATAAAGGATGACCGACACTCTGCTCCAGCGCCTGAATACTGCGGCTAAACGCCGACTGCGACAGGCAAACCGCCTCCGCCGCACGATTAAAACTGCCGTACTCCACTAGCGCCACAAAATTGCGTAACTGGCGAAAATCCAGATGCATCGATCCACTCCCTTCCCTCTACTATTCAACAAAAGTACTGGAAGGCGGCCTGGCGGTAAACCACAGACACCACTCCCGGTGAGTTAGTCCACGGTGACTGGGAGTGAAAGTTCGCGTTGCAGAATAGTGATGAATCTGCAAGAGCGGCCAGCCACAGAGCCTCACGCTGATCTCATGTTTCAGCCATTAATTCCGTCATCACTTTCGCAAACACTTCGCCCGGCTGAGACAGGGTGCTATGTCCATCCGTCACCGCGACGACAGAAACCGGCAACGCATGACGGAACGGCCGCACCGCCAGACCGCTGGTGTCGACGCCCTGTAGAGAAAAACTGTCAACAATAGTCATACTGTTGTTGCCGTGTCTGACAAGATTAATCGCCATGCTGTAGCGGTTGGTTTCTACCGCCGCCACCTGGCGCTGGCGGAACGCCGGCACCTCTTCGGCAATCATGGCAACCAGCCGCGCGTCGGTCGTGATATATACCAGGTCGCGCGTCGGGATATCCTGCCAACGGATTTCCGTCTGCTGCGCCAGCGGATGCTGCTCGGGCAGCACACACACCATTTCGCCCCGGCAGATGGCCAGCGGGTTATCCTCTGGTTCGTAGCCGGGTTTCACCAGAAAACCGAGATCGTAACGCCCTTCTTCAACCGCTGTCTCAATTTCATTGTTGAGACACATATCCGCCACCACACCATAATCGGGAAAGGTCTGGCGAAAACGCGCCACCGCCAGTGGCAATATATTCAGCGCCAGCGCAGGCGTGGCGCAGACCCGCAACTGACCAACGCGATACTGGCGGATGTGATCAACAAAACGCTCAAAACGAAGCCGATCTTGATGCACGCGCAGCGCCTCTTTATACAGCGCTCTGGCTTCCGCGGTTGGCTGCATCTTGCCTTGATAGCGCTCAAACAGGCTGAACCCCATCTGCTGCTCGATAAGCGCCAGGCTTTTACTCACCGAAGGCTGCGACATGGCCAGCTGCGCCGCTGCCGCTGTCACTGAACCTAGCTGAACAATACTGATAAAGACCTCGAGTTGCTTGGGTGTCATTGCCATTTTCCTGATAACGATATGCTGATTATGCATTTAAAAAATATGCACTCAGGGTTATAGAATCCATAATTATATTCACCAGAGGGCATAAAATGAAATTTTTCACGTCACGCTTCATGTCGATATTGTTGCTTATACCGGGGATGTTCTTAGCCCAGTCTCCTGCTCAGGCCGGGGAAGAAATCAATACGATTCTGCCAGACCATGTGATCCGCGTCGGTGCGGTCAACGCACCGCCGTGGTATCAGAAAGATCTGCTGACCAACCAGTGGACCGGGCTGGTTCCGGATGTTGTGCAGGCGATATTTAAAAACACCGATATCAAGATTGAATACGTTGATACGCAATGGGGCACCGCCGTCGCGGGTTTACAATCTGACCGTTTCGATATTTTAGGTGGTTTTAATAATACGCCAGAAAGGGCCAAAGCCGTCGACTTTACCCGCCCAATGGGCTCGCACCAGATGGGCGTCCTGACTCTGGAGAAAGAGACGCAGAAATATCAGCGCTGGGACACTATCAACACTTCACAGACCAGACTCAGCGCGATTGATGGCTCGGCAGCCGTCACGCTGCTGCAGCCTCAACTGGACAAAGCCCAGTGGATTATCGTTCCCGATAGCGACAACATGCAGCTCCAGATGGAGAGCGGCCGCGCGGATGCCATCGTCACTAACGATATCCAGATGGCGCAATATATTCAAAAGCGTCATCAGGGCACGATGATTATTCCGCAGCCGGTCAAAGAACAGGCAACCAATATGGGCCTGCGTAAAGATCGTCCGGAATTACAGGCGTGGCTGAATGGACGGCTCGAACAGCTGGATAAAGACGGCACGCTGAAAAAAATCTGGCATAAATATACTCACCCAGCGAAATAACTCTGATGAACCCACAATCATTATTACCGTTGCTGAAAATTGAAGCGCTTAGCAAATCATTTTCAGGTAATAAAATTATAGATGATGTTTCCTTCGCGGTTCGTCCCTCGGAGGTGATTGGCATCATTGGCCGCAGCGGCGCGGGTAAATCCACCCTGCTGCGTTGCCTGAACATGCTTGAAGTCCCGGATAGTGGGCATATCTGGCTGGGTGAGGAAGAAATAGGCTTTCACGGCGCGCAGAGAAAACAGGTCACACAGCGCACATTAGCGCGCCAGCGTGCCTCAATGACGATGGTATTCCAGCACTTTAATCTGTGGCCACACCGCAGTGTATTGCAGAATATTATTGAAGGTCCGGTACAGGTCCTGGGCGTGCCGCGTAAAAAAGCCATCGAAAAAGCCATGGCGCTGCTCACGCGTATGGGCCTGCAAGAAAAAGCCGGAGACTTCCCGGTGCAACTTTCAGGCGGTCAGCAGCAGCGGGTATCTATCGCCCGCGCCCTGGCTATGGCGCCGCAAGTGATCCTGTTCGACGAACCGACTTCCGCACTCGATCCGGAATCTGTCGGGGAGGTGCTGTCCGTTATTTCCGAACTGGCGGCCAGCGGCACCACCATGCTGGTGGTTACCCATGAAATGCGTTTTGCCCTGCAGGTCTGTAGCCGGCTGCTGTTGATGGATAATGGCAAACTGGTGGAAGAAGCATCCCCGCAGGAGATCTGGTCACGACCGCCCGATGCCCCTATCCGACGCTTTATGACGCTGTCCGGCGTAACGGCAGAGGAGCTGCGCTAATGTCTTATCACTGGGATTTCTCAATACTGTGGCAATATCACGCGGTTTTGCTGGAAGGGATATTGACCACTTTTAAAATTGTGCTGGCCTCAGTCACGTTAAGCATTCTTGGCGGAGCGCTGTTGGCCCCGTTGCGCGGCGCGTCCAGGGCGGTCATCCGCTTACCCACCCAGGGGTTGATTGAGATTGTGCGTTCAATCCCCCCTCTGGTGCTGATTGTCTGGGCCTACTACTGTCTGCCCATTTTGTTCGGCCTGACCCTCTCCTCGTATCTGACCTGTGTCCTCGCCATCTCGTTATATGGCAGCGTATTTTTTGCTGAAATATTTCGTTCTGGTATGCAGTCGGTCGATCATGGTCTGGTCGAAGCGGGCCTGTCGGTGGGGATGTCGCCGCTGAAAGTATTAGTTCGCATTACCGGGCCGGTAGCCTTTTTACGAATTCTACCGGCGTTTGTCAGCCAGTGCGTGATGTCGGTTAAGAATTCCGTGCTGGCGAGTTATATCGCAACGGGTGAGATCCTCTATCAAGGGCAACGGCTGAGTACCGCCACCTTCCGCCCTCTGGAAACACTGACTTTTGTGGCGCTGTTTTTCGTCGCCACCATTCTTCCGCTGTCACTGCTGGCAAGCTATGCCGAGCGCCGGATCCGCAGCCGCTACTTCAAACGTTGAGTAACCATGACTATTTCCGCAACACGCCAGCTGGTCAATTTTGCCAGTACCTTATCTGCGCCAGCTATCCCGGCTCCCCTTCGGCGCAAAATTCGACTGCATTTACTGGATGCTCTCGCCTGCGGTTGGGCGGCCAGTGGTCACCGGGTCAGTGAACCGATGATACGCGCCTCCCGGCTATTTGGCGGAAACGGTCACTGTAGCGTCTTCGGTGAGTCCGGTTTCAGCCCATTAGCGGCCGCGTTCGCGAACGCCGCCATGATAAACGGCCTGGATCACGATGACGGTGTGGAGATCGACGGAAAAGGGCTCGGCCATCCGGGAGCCACGCTGGTTGCCGCCGCGATGGTTGCGCTTGACCTCAATCCTGAGCCGGTAGCTCAGGACGTGCTGATTACCACCCTGACGGCCGGTTTCGAGGTGAATAACCGGCTCATCCACGCCATTCAACCTTCGGCAGAACGCTTCAGCCAGGTCTACGGCGTGGCGCAGCACCAATCTATCGGCGCAGCCGTGGTGGCCGGTCGGTTGTTGGGGTTAAACCCTGAGCAATTACATCACGCGGTGGGCCTGGCCGCCGCGTTAACCCCGCTCCCCAGCCTGCACCAGTATAACTGGCGACAACGGCCGCTGTTGTCGCTCAAAGATGCCGTGGCGCCCGCCGCGCAAGTCGCCGTCCAGGCGGTGATAATGGCGCAGCAAGGCCTCAGCGGCAGCCTTGACGTACTCGATGGCGAACAGGGCTTCTGGCGGATGATTGGCTCTGACCAGTTCGCGCCAGACAGGTTGACCGACGATCTCGGCAGCCACTGGTACGCTGGTTACGGTAGCTTTAAGCGATATCCCGCCTGCCGCTGGCTGGCCTGCGCGCTGGAATGCATGGAGGGCATTATGCAGCAGACCGGCTGGTCTGTTGCGGATCTCCGCACCATTGAGGTACAAAGCTTTCCCCGCCTGGTCAACGATATGATGGACTACCGGCCGCAAACGGTGACCGACGCGCAGTTCAGCCTGCCGTGGACGCTGGCAGCGGTCGCCGCTGGCCTGCCACCTGGTGCCGGCTGGTATACAGAAGACAATATGCAAAACCCAGCCTTGCTGGCGGTGGCGGATAAAGTCACGGCCACTGTCACACCTGAATTTACACAGCGAATGAACGGTCCGGCACGCCAGCCTGGCGCGCGCGTTGTGGTCACAAACAGCTGTGGTGAACGTGCAGAGCAGGAACGCTACAAACCCCTCGGCAGCGCCGAACGCCCGCTTAGCGATGGCGAAATTATTGCCAAAGCGCGGCGAAATTTGCCCGGACATAAGATAAAGGTTAACGAACTGCTTACGAGCGTGATGGAGGAGGAAACGGCTCGGTATTACTCCTCTTCGGCAGATCTGATGGGCTTTGCACTACCGGCGTAGCAAGGGTTGCCTGACATCATCAGGCAACCACGACCGATTAGTGCTTCTCGATATACATGGTACGGCTGTAGGCCACATCTTCCGGGTTGGTGATCGGGTAGCCTTTCAGCCACGGCTTAATCAGCCGGCCATTAGTGTACTGGTAGATAGGCGCAATCGGCGCTTTGACCATAATGATCTTCTCCGCC
>NZ_PIOG01000284.1:0-610 GCF_002810545.1 Klebsiella sp. A-Nf5
GGCAAGATAGCCTTTATTGCGTCGGGTAACCGCCACCCACATCAGGGCAGAAAAATAGATCGTTCCCCCCAACCACAGGCCATAGAGATATAAACGCTGAGGATCATTGAGCGCGGCAGGTAACAGCGGCAGTGTATCCATTAAGCGGAACGGTGCGGACCACAGCAAGGAGACTAAATCCGGCGCCACAAAAGCCATCAACAACGCGAAAAAGAGAATGAGATATCTTAATTTCAGCGTCATTTATGGCTTACTCCGAATAATGGACCGGAATATCAGCGCCGCCACCCAGATAAAAATAATCAGTAACGCCGCAATATCAAACCATGCTGGACCAGAACCGTTGAGCCGGGCAAAACTGCGCGCCAGCCCCCCCATAATCAGCGTACTCATCAGCGCCAGCGCGCCATGCCAGGCAAACGAAGGAACGCTGCTGCGAATACTGCGCCACAACAGGGTTAACGGCCCCGGCCCGGTAGGTTGACGAGGTACGGCAGCGGCTGGCGCCCTGCGAGGCTGCCGCATTACCGGCGCGACCCGCGGGCGATCGGTTTCCGCTTGCTTACGCTGCTTTGCCTGTTTTATTCCCGCAACAACCTGTTTTTTCCGC
>NZ_PIOG01000095.1:0-414 GCF_002810545.1 Klebsiella sp. A-Nf5
TCGGCCTGACGAAATCTCTGGCGCTGGAAGTCTCCAGCCGAAATGTGCTGGTTAACGCTATCGCCCCAGGACCGATTGAAACCCCGCTTATTGAGGGTATTCACCAGGCGTGGAAAACGGCCAAAACGGCGGAGCTGCCGCTGGGGCGCTTTGGGCGAGCAGAAGAAGTGGCGCCGGTGGCGCTGCTGCTGGCCAGCGAGCCTGGGGGTAACCTGTTCGTTGGCCAGACGCTGGGGCCAAATTCGGGTGATGTGATGCCTTGAGGAGTGGATGATGTGCGGAGTGTGCGGCCTGCTTGATAACGGGCCGCAGTGGAGCGATCCGCTGCGGCAGGATATTCCCCTACGCCAGCTGCGTCTGCGGCAGCTGGCATTACTAAACCGTACGCTGAAGCCCTGGCGCCTCTCGCTGACG
>NZ_PIOG01000228.1:0-576 GCF_002810545.1 Klebsiella sp. A-Nf5
GCCGACAATATTAAAAACGCCTATAGCTGTGAAACCCACCGGGAGTCTCGCTTTTTGACCTTAACGACCGAGGAAGATTGGTATCCGGATGCGTATCCGAATATTCTCGACGCCCCCTGCCAGGCGATAAAGGATCCCCAGGCGATGACGGAATATACCCGCGACCACGCCCGCTGGTTTCCCATTATATTTAAATAAATCAATGATAATACTTTCAATGATTCTCACTACTGAGACGAAGAAGGAACGTTAATATGCCCCACCAGGTTGCGACAAAAAACATGACGAATAGGATGATCATTTTATATTTAGCACTTACAGGAATAACAGGGTTAGTCTATGGCTTATGTTCACTAAGTGGTGAAACACTGCATTCCCCCTTTGAAATCAGTTCATATGATGCCGTTGCTGGCGATCTTATCGAACATAGTCTGTACACCTTCTATAAACCGTTTGTCGCTACGCTCTGCTCACTCGTTATACCGTTGATTTGGCTGTTATCAACGAGAAAATCAACGCATCGTAAACTGCGTCACCCGGCTATTCCAGTTATGCTTTCTTTGCTGATTTTCATCT
>NZ_PIOG01000183.1:0-600 GCF_002810545.1 Klebsiella sp. A-Nf5
CTCTACATTCCGCCATCGGCATTGACGAAGTGTTATCGGGTAAAAAACCGTCCTGGCCGGTCCCAGGTTTTTGAGGAGCAAGAGATGACTATTGGTAACCGTGTATTTTTAAAACGTCCGGCAGGAAATATTGCCCTGCTGAAAGAATATGAGCACCTGCCGGCGGCAAATATTGCTGACACCATGAACCGTATCGCGGTATTAGGCAACGGCATCAAGCGTATTTCCTCACCCAAAAAACCGATTATGGCCGGCTTTGCCATTACGGTAAAAGTTCGCGCCGGCGATAATTTGATGCTCCATGCCGCCCTGGATATGGCGGGGGAAAATGACGTCATCGTGGTCTCCAACGAAGGGGATCGCTCGCGGGCATTGATGGGCGAAATCATGGTGGCGTATGCCCACCACATGAAGAAAATTGCCGGTATCGTGCTGGACGGGCCGATTCGCGATATCGATGCCCTATCGGTGCTTGATTTTCCGCTCTATGCCACAGGCTCGAATCCGGCAGGCCCTTTCAAAATGGGACCCGGGGAAGTGAATACCCCCATTGCCGTCGGCGGCGTCGCGGTCTGTCCCGGCGATCTGATTGTCGGCGAT
>NZ_PIOG01000179.1:0-506 GCF_002810545.1 Klebsiella sp. A-Nf5
GGAAGTATTACAGGCTTCGACATCCCGTCCCTGCGTGGGCGTAGCCTATAAACTTGACCAGCGCGTGCTGATGGAATTAATTGCACAGGGAAGCCTGCCGCCGGTTAAAAAACGAGACGCGGGAACGGGTGTCGGTATAGGAACTATTACTGATGTTTTGCTGGAGCCTTTCTGCCGTCTGCTTTCTTTGCTTGACGAGCCTGAAGCCATTCCTGTTCTCGGGCCGCTGATTCAAAGGGAGATACATTACCGGCTTTTGATGAGCGATCAGTCAGATCATCTCAGACAGATTGCAGCAGTAGACGGCCATGGCTACCGTATCGGTAAAGCTATTGACTGGTTAAAGACCAATATTGCATCACCTTTACGCGTAGAAGAACTGGCAAGTCGGGTGCAAATGAGCACACCCTCTTTCCACCAACACTTCAGGCAGCTTGCGGGAATGAGCCCACTACGGTATCAGAAATGGCTGCGCCTTAATGAAGCCAGGCGACTGATGCTGAATG
>NZ_PIOG01000074.1:0-360 GCF_002810545.1 Klebsiella sp. A-Nf5
GGAGAGCAAGGCGACTTTGAATCAGATAATGGTATAAGATTCCATGTTGATAACAAAGCAGAATTAATCAGCTTACTTCAAAGCTCAGTATTAGGTACTGAAATAGGGAACTTACTTGAGGTGCTTGCCGCTGGGGACATAAGGAATGCTCTAAGAATGACTCGAGAATTTATCGAACATGGTTATACAAACCCAGGAAAAGCAATGAGAGTCTATAAAGAACATGGGAATTATGTATTACCAAAGCATGAAGCTTTAAGGGCCATCCTTTTAGGAAATCAGGCAGTATATTCTGAAGCATATTCTTTAGTTGGCAATCCCTTTGACTCCCGCCAAGGAAAAACAAATTTCCAGTTGTTA
>NZ_PIOG01000241.1:0-540 GCF_002810545.1 Klebsiella sp. A-Nf5
TACCGGCATACTGGCCAGCAGGCGCGGCAGTTCCGGCGCCGTCGTGTGGAGGGCAAGACCGGTGATAATCAGGTTTCTCAGCAGATCCCCACGCAGACGGGATGACGCTTCCGTCAGCACACTTTCCACCCGTTCCCCACTCCGGCCATTCTGAAGCGTCAGGGTGTAACGCCGGCGCTGGTATTCTGTCTCCGGTGACACGGGCAGAGCTGCCTCACCATTTTCGGGCTCATCCGGAAGGCCGGTGAGTGAGGACCAGGTTCCGGAGACCAGGGCCATCACGGCGCAAAGGCGGACAGCGCTCAGTTGCCCGGCAAAGAACACCGGGATCAGCGCCGGTAAACGGGCATCCACCTGGTATACCACCGCCCCGGCGGTGGCGGCGGTACGGATGAACTCACCGCGCAGGGGCTGTGAGATGGTGCTGATGGTTGCCATTGCCGCGATGTCGGTGCGATCGTCGCTGTGCAGATAGAAAGAATACTGGCCGTCCGGCACGTTTAGTCCTCTTTATTGTAAAGGGCAATCTCCCTGGCCAGC
>NZ_PIOG01000016.1:0-590 GCF_002810545.1 Klebsiella sp. A-Nf5
CTGTGGATGGTTATAACGTCGTGGCTTATCAATTTGGTGACGGCGATGAGACCGTCCTCTGCCTCAACGGCGGACCCGGGCTGCCCAGCGACTATTTGCGTGAGGCTCACTCCTGCCTGAAACAGCACGGCTACCGGGTGATTGCCTTTGATCAACTGGGAACCGGGAAATCGGACCGACCGGATGACGCCAGTCTGTGGACCATGGCGCGCTACGTACGTGAAGTGGAAACCGTCCGCCAGGCGCTGGGGCTCGGTAAGGTGCATCTGCTTGGTCATTCGTGGGGCGGATGGCTGGCGATAGAAGTGGCATTGCACCATCCTGGTGCAATTCGCTCGTTGATTCTTGAAAACACCGTCGCCGATATGCCGCATCTGGTGCAGGAACTGAACCGCCTGCGCGGTGCGCTGGGACCAGAGACCGTCGCCATGATGCAGCGCTATGAAGCGCTGGACTGGCTGGAACACCCGGCCTATCAAGCGGCGATTACCCTGCTTAATTATCGCCACGTCTGCCGCCTTGATGTGTGGCCCGAACCGGTTAAGCGGTCGCTTGAGGACTGGAATATGGGGCCGTACATCACAATGCAG
>NZ_PIOG01000024.1:0-572 GCF_002810545.1 Klebsiella sp. A-Nf5
GAAGCGACACTCATGCTCTGGCAGATGGACCATCGCGCGGCATGGCGCCAACGTAACGCGCGGCATACCGCGCGCGAACTCATCGCCAATAAATCCTTGTTTGATACCGTTGAGCGCCAACCGCTCACCCCGGAGCAGGCGAAAGCCGTGGTCTGTTTTGACAATAAAGTCCAGGTTATTGCCTCTGCCGGTTCCGGTAAAACCTCAACCATGGTCGCCCGGGCAGCCTATGCCATTAGCCGGGATATTGTGCGTCCGGAACGAATTGTCATGCTGGCGTTTAACAAGCAAGCAGCGGAAGAGCTGAATCAACGCTGCAGGGACGCCTTTCAGCGTGCGGGGCTGCATGGGGTTGAAGTTGAAACATCCACCTTCCATGCGCTGGGTTTAAGCATCATTGGCAAAGCAACCGGGAGCAAGCCCGATATTCCGGGGTGGGCTATCGACACCGGAGCCGGGCTGCGCAAACTTGGCTCGCTGGTCGAGCAACTTAAGGCTGACTCTGTGGGGTTCGCCCTGCAGTGGCACCTCTTTCGTTTTGTCTTTGGCCAGGATTTACCACCTTTTGGCAG
>NZ_PIOG01000140.1:0-571 GCF_002810545.1 Klebsiella sp. A-Nf5
TCTTTAACGCGAATGTCGATGCCGACCGCCGGCCCGGTGCCAGACTGGCTGTTTTTCAGTCTCGACAGCGGAATAGCGCCCATACTGACGTCGATGACCCCGCTGTCGCTCACCCCTTCGAGCTTGCAGGAGGCGTTCACGACCTTGCCGATGAAATTCAGCTTGCCCTCTGCCGCGAGTACTGAGCTGGCGGCCAGTCCGGCAAAGACCGTCGCCAGACACAGCGTGATTATTTTCATTTTCTTTCCTTCTCTAGTGCCCGTAAAGCCGGCGCCAGGGCCGTTATTTGGTGAGAATTATTTACGCCAGGTATGTTTTTTATTAATTCATCTGACTGACAAATTTATTAATGCCTGGAAATAAACTGGCTTGTTATTTATGGGCTGCTTTTGTCGGGATAGTAGCGTGGGGGAATTGCGACGTAAATAAGACGGTTATTAACGCGAGTTGAATGCTAAATATCTCTCGATAAAATAAATTGCTATTTTAATTCAATAGATTAGAAATAGCCTATTGCTCTTTTTTACCAGGTGTTCGAACCCGCTTCATGGTGGAAAATACGATCGTTCAC
>NZ_PIOG01000112.1:0-566 GCF_002810545.1 Klebsiella sp. A-Nf5
TGGCTGCGGAGCGAGTGAATAACAAAAAAGCATTGGCTAAAACTTTCTGGAATATATGGGAATAGTGGTGGGTGGGGTTAGGGGAGATAGTTGGGGATTGGATGTTGGGATGGATGGGGTTTGTTGGGTTGTGTTGAGGTATGCGGGTGAGAGTGATGTGAGAAAAACTTGAGATAAGTTTGAGTGGGACTTGGGTGTTATTGAGGGGGTAATGGCTGGCAGGGGGAGTTGTGGTCGCGGGAAGGGCGATGAGGTTTGTAGGTGGCATTGGTGCCCTGAAATAGCGGCAAAAGGTGACGCCGCGCAGGATAGCGCTGTTTTTTTCAACACTTAGCGCAATGACGACACGCTGTCGCTTGCATGGCCGCCGCCGACAGGTATAATCCAGAACGTTTCCGCATCCCCTTCAGTGCCGAAGTGGCGAAATCGGTAGACGCAGTTGATTCAAAATCAACCGTAGAAATACGTGCCGGTTCGAGTCCGGCCTTCGGCACCATCGGAACATCAATAGACGTCAACGGACGTCTTTTTTTGTGCCTGAAATCCAGTATCCGCAAGGCTTTCCT
>NZ_PIOG01000145.1:0-44288 GCF_002810545.1 Klebsiella sp. A-Nf5
CAGAGTCAGCATGTTCGGCACCATCATCACTACCGGCATGATCATCAGCTGCACCAGGAACAGGAGAAACAGCGTCTGCTTGCCGCGAAACTCGTGGCAGGCGAAGACGTACCCGGCGGTGGTGATGGTCAACAGCTGCACGAAGAAGGTGCCGAAGGTGAAGATAATGGTGTTGGCATACAGGCTCAGCCAGTCGGCGCTGTTCCAGGCGTCGCGGAAGTTATCGAGGGTCAGCGGCAGGCGGGGCAGCAGCGACGCCATATCGTCGCCGAAGGTGGTGGCGCTGAACGAGGTCGCCAGCATCCAGATAAACGGGCTGACCCACAGCAGCGCCAGGCAGCACATTAATACTGTGAGCGTAAAGGGCGACGAGCGGCGCAGGCGCAGCCACAGCGGACGGGCAGCGGCGGGCGTGCGGACCAGCAGCGGCGAGATTTCAGCGCTCATAGTGGGCTCCTTTCTCCAGCAGTTTCAGGTTAATCAGCGAGAAGGCGAACAGCCCGGCCAGGGTCAGGAAGGTGGCGGCGGAGGCTTTACCGAGGTCGTGGGTATCCCAGGCGAGATTCTGGATGTAGTAGAGCAGCACGGTGGTGGCGTTGTCCGGCCCGCCGCGGGTCATCACCGCCACGTGGTCAATCTGGGTGATGGAGTAGATCAGCGCGGTGGTGATCACAAAGCTCAGCGTCGGGCGCAGCAGCGGTAGCGTGACCTTAAAAAAGACCTGCGTGCGAGTAGCCCCCTCCATCAGCGCCGCTTCCCGCGTCGAGGCCGGAATGCTCTGCAGCCCGGCGAGGAAAAACAGCATGTAATAGCCGGCGAACTTCCACACGCCGATCAGCGCCAGGGCCAGCAGCGCGCTGTTGCTGCGCCCCAGCCAGTTGTTGTTCATCGGGCCGAACAGCTTCGCCAGATAGTGGTCGAGCAGGCCGAGGCCGGGCATAAAGATAAACAGCCACAGCGCGGCGGCGCTGACCATCGGGATAATCATCGGGAAGAAGAAGGCGGTGCGCAGCCAGCGGTTGACGTGATGGTTCTCGCTCAGGGCGACCGCCAACAGCAGGGCGAGGGTCACCCCGGGCACTACCGTCAGCAGGATATAGAGCAGGTTATTGCCCAGCGACTGCCAGAAGACGTTATCGGCAAACAGGCGGGCGAAGTTATCCAGTCCGACGTACTGCGCGCCGTCGCTGGCCATGCGGGTATCAAACAGGCTGTCATACACCGAGCGCCCCAGCGGGAACCAGGTAAACAGCAGTAAAAACAGCAGGGAAGGCGACAGGATCAGCCAGGGAAGCCAGGTCTTTCTCATGGTGACGCGCATCTCGTTCAGCCATTTATCGAAGCCCGGATTGTGGGAAGCAATGACTACAGAGGCATGGCGGGGAGATGACGGTTTGATGAAGCGACGGGGAAAACGCCGGGCGAGCGGGCCGCCCGGCGGGAGAGAACGATCAGAAGTCGGCTTTCAGCACCGCACGATAGCGGGCTTTTCCTTCGCGAACGTGCTTCAGCGCTTCGTTAATCTGCGACATCGGGAACAGCTCGGTGGTCGGGGCCACTTTGCTGCGCCCGGCAAACTTCATCAGCGTGCGCAGTTCGGACGGGTTACCGGTCGCCGAGCCGGAGATGCTGCGGTCGCCGCCGATAAGGGTAAAGGCCGGCACCGGGAACGGCTTCATCACCGCGCCGACGGTATGGAAGTTGCCGCCGTAAGCCAGGGCTTCGAAGTACGGCTGCCAGTCGAGATCCACCGCCACGGTGTTGATGATCAGGTCAAACTGACCGGCCAGCGCTTTTAAGGCTTCCGGATCGCGGCTGTTGACCACGCGATCGGCACCCATCGCCAGCACTTCCTGCTCTTTCGCCGGGTTGGAGCTGAAGGCGGTCACTTCCGCGCCCATCGCCCGCAGCAGCTTAATGGCGATATGGCCGAGGCCGCCGATGCCGATCACCCCGACGCGGCTGGTGGCGGTGACGTGGTGGGTCAGCAGCGGTTTAAAGACGGTGATGCCGCCGCACAGCATCGGGCCGGCGGACGCCAGATCGATGCTCTCCGGCAGGGGGATCACCCACTGCCAGTCGGCGCGCAGCTTATTGGCGAAGCCGCCGCGGTTGAGAATGGTCGGCACCGAGCCTTCCAGACAATTGATCTGGTTGCCGCTGATGCAGGCGTCGCAATGGCCGCAGCTGCGCGCCGTCCAGCCGATGCCGACCTTCTGGCCAATCTTCAGCCCTTTATCCTGCGCTGCGCTGCCCAGCGCCGCCACTCGGCCAATCACCTCGTGACCGGCCACCAGCGGGTAGCTCGACATCCCCCATTCGTTGTCGATCATCGACAGGTCTGAATGGCAGATCCCGCAGTATTCCACCTCGACTTCGACATCTTCCGGCTGCAGCTCGCCGGCATCGTATTCCCACAGCGACAGATCGGCGCCCGCTTCTTTGGCGGCGTAGCTTTTAATGATGCTCATGTTCATTTCCTTGGGGTTGGCGTGATAACCCAGAAAGTGTAGAGCATGGTATTCCCCGGCGCTTGGCAATCGGAGGGGTCGCGCAGCGGGCGGGCCAGCCGCCCGTTAAGGTCAGCGGCTGGCCAGCGGCCACTGATTGAGGCGGATACCGCGCTGCGGGGCGTTCTCGGCAAAATCATCCAGCACCGCCTGCACGTCCGGGTCGAGATAGCCGACGCTGTCGTGCTCGACGATCACCACGCTCTTTTCCGGAATTTTCGCCAGCAGGGCCAGCAGATGCGGATTGTGCATAAAGGTCAGATTCTGCTGGATGCGCAGCACGTAGTGGTCATCGTAGCGCGCCAGCTGCAGCGAGTGGCGATGGCTGCGCCAGAGGCTGAACGCCATCTGGGTGGCAAGACCAATCCCGATCCCCGCCAGCATGCCGAAGGCGATAATCCCGCCGATGGTGGCGAGGAACGGGACGTACTGCGCCGCCCCCTGGCGGAACTGCTCGATGAACAGCCGCGGCGTCGCCAGCTTATAGCCGGTATAGAGCAGCACGGCGGCGAGGCTGGCGAGCGGGATCAGGGTCAGCAGGCCGCTGAACCACAGGCCGCAGATTAACAGCAGGACGCCGTGGATAAAGATCGACAGCTTGCTCTGCGCGCCATTGCTGACGTTCACCGAGCTGCGGACGATGACCGCGGTGATCGGCATCGCCCCCAGCACGCCGGAGAGCAGATTGCCGACGCCCTGGGCGACCATTTCACGGTTCGGCGAAGGCGGCGGATTTTGCGGGCGCAGCTTTTTCAGCGCCTCCTGGCTCAGCAAGGTTTCGAGGCTGGCGACCAGCGCCAGGGTTACCGCCACCACCCACACCGACGGATTGCGCCACGCGCTCCATGCGGGAGATTCCAGCTCACCCAGCAGGTCGCCGAGGCTGCCGAACGCCGGCAGAGTAATCCGCGGCAGAGCGGCCAGCTGCTGCGGCGAAAAATGGGTCAACAGCAGGGTGGTCGCGCAGCCGAGCAGGACAGCGATCAGCGGCCCGGGGATCCAGCGCAGGCTCTTCACCCGGCGGATAAGCGGCGAGCCCCACAGCCAGAGCACCAGCAGACCGCCCGCGGCGACGGCAATCGCAGTGACGGAGAAAGCAGCATTGCCCTGAACCACCTCGGCAAGCCCGGTCTCTTCCGCCGTGCCGAGTGCGACGGGGATCTGCTGCATAATCAGCAGGATGCCGATCGCCGCCAGCATGCCTTTGATGACGCTGGCGGGAACCAGCGAGATAAAGCGCCCGGCCCGCAGAATGCCGAACAGCAGCTGCAGCACGCCGGCCAGCACCAGCGCCATCAGGAAGACGGAGAAGGAACCCAGGGATTCAATGGCGGCGACGACGATGGTGACCAGTCCGGCGGCGGGGCCGCTGACGGCGAAGCGGGAGGGGCTGAGGGCGGTGACGACCAGGCCGCCGATGATGCCGGTCAGCAGGCCGACGAAGGGCGGTAAGCCGCTGGCCTGAGCGATGCCGAGGCACAGCGGCAGGGCGACAAGGAAGACGACGATGCCGGCGAGAGAGTCCTGACGAAGCGTGTTCATGGGGCGTGCTCCTGCGGTGAGAGGTGTTCGACGAGGGTGGTTAAATGGCCGGAAGCCAGATCGTAGACGCAGCCGTGCAGGCTGAGGGGTCGCCCGCTGGCGAGCACCGTCTGCACCGGTTCACTCTCCAGCAGACGGGCGAACTGGGCGCGAACGTTGGCTTCCACCAGGGCGTCCAGCGCATGGCGAGAGCGCTTAACGTCGGTGCTGGCACTGGCGCCGGCGCCGGGGGAAGCCTCAACACAACACCCATCGGCGATCTGCACAATTTCGTGATGCAGGGTGTTGCGCAGCTGGCCGATGCGGCGAGCCAGCGCCGAGGACTCCTGCGCCAGCGGCAGGGTGGGCAGGGAGAGCGCCGCCTGCACGCCGCCGCAGCCGTAGTGGCCGCAAAGCACCACCCGCTCCACCTCAAGGTAGTGGAGGGCATACTGCAGGACGCTCATGACGTTGTCGTCGGCGGGGTCGAGCATGTTGGCGATATTGCGGTGGACAAAGAGCTCGCCGGGCTGGCTGCCGGTGAGCACCTCGGCGGGCACGCGGCTGTCGGAGCAGCCGATCCACAGCGAGTGGGGCCGCTGCCCGTCGACCCATTTTTCGAAATAGTCCGGGTCATGCTGACACTTCTGCAGCGCCCAGCTGCGGTTGCGGGCCAGCAAAGGTTTTAACGTCGTCACAAGTATTCTCCTGAGTTAATTCATCGAGTGAATATGTCCATCAAGACTCGTACAGCGACTAGTAAAAATAGTGTTTACCGGAACCCTTCACGCCTGAGGAAAATCCTGGAATAAACGGCAAAAAGAAAACTTTTCATTAATGTAAAGTTATAAAAATATTGATGAAATTAATATTTGGCTGCGAAGTGGGTGAGTAATAAAAAGGCATTGATTAAAACTTTCTGGAATATATGGGAATGGTGGGTGGTGGGGTTGGGGGGGAGATAGTTGGGGGTTGGATATTGGGGATGAGTGGGGAGTGTTGGGTTGTGTTGGGTTGGGGTGAGTGATTCGGGTGAGAATGGTGTGAGAAAAATTTGAGATGACTATGAGTGGAGTTCGGGGGGATCAAGGGGAAAGGGGAGTGGCTGGCAGGTGGAGCTGGGTTTGCGGGAGGGGGCAGTGGTGATGGCTGATGTTATTGGCGCCCTGGAATAGCGGCAAAAGGTGACGCCGCGCAGGATAGCGCTGTTTTTTTCAACACTTAGCGCGATGACGACACGCTGTCGCTTGCATGACCGCCGACGACAGGTATAATCCAGAACGTTTCCGCATCCCCTTCAGTGCCGAAGTGGCGAAATCGGTAGACGCAGTTGATTCAAAATCAACCGTAGAAATACGTGCCGGTTCGAGTCCGGCCTTCGGCACCAAAAGCATGTAAATGGACCTCAACTGAGGTCTTTTTTTATGTCTAAAATCCAGTATTTATCTACCTTTCCCGCTATATTAACTCTCTCAAGGTCAACCGACATCAACGTACATCTACCAACAAATGTTGGTACAGATGATGGTATTTCCGGTTCGATAATGCTTGTACCAACAGGGAGGGGATAAGCATGGCTCTAACAGATATCAAAGTCAGAACAGCCAAGCCAACGGATAAGCAATATAAGCTGACCGATGGCAGCGGTATGCACCTTCTTGTCCATCCAAATGGTTCTAAGTACTGGCGTTTGCAGTACCGTTATGACGGCAAGCAAAAGATGTTGGCACTTGGGGTTTACCCTGAAATCACACTGGCGGATGCCAGAGCACGTCGTGACGAAGCGCGTAAGCTACTAGCGAATGGCGTCGATCCGGGAGACAAAAAGAAAAATGATAAGGTTGAACAGAGTAAAGCACGAACCTTTAAAGAGGTAGCGATCGAGTGGCATGGCACCAATAAAAAGTGGTCTGAAGATCACGCCCATCGCGTGCTAAAAAGCCTGGAAGATAATCTTTTTGCAGCGCTTGGTGAGCGTAATATCGCTGAGTTAAAAACTCGTGATTTATTAGCGCCCATTAAAGCCGTAGAGATGTCTGGACGTCTTGAGGTTGCTGCTCGTCTTCAACAGCGCACTACGGCCATCATGCGGTATGCGGTGCAAAGTGGGTTAATTGATTATAACCCGGCACAAGAGATGGCTGGGGCGGTTGCTTCCGGTAATCGACAACATCGTCCGGCGCTGGAATTAAAGCGCATCTCTGAGTTGCTTGAGAAAATAGACAACTATACCGGCAGGCCGCTAACCCGCTGGGCAACAGAACTTACCCTGCTTATCTTTATTCGATCCAGTGAGCTGCGTTTTGCTCGCTGGTCAGAAATCGATTTTGAAACGTCAATGTGGACCATCCCACCTGAGCGAGAGCCCATTCCTGATGTGAAACATTCTCAGCGAGGTTCAAAGATGCGTACACCGCATTTGGTGCCGCTTTCAAAACAGGCGCTGGCGATCCTGAAGCAGATAAAACAGTTCTGTGGCGAACATGAGTTGATCTTTATTGGCGATCATGATCCGCGTAAGCCAATGAGTGAGAACACCGTAAACAGTGCGCTCCGGGTGATGGGCTATGACACTAAAGTTGAGGTTTGCGGTCACGGCTTTCGCACAATGGCCTGTAGTTCGTTAATTGAGTCAGGACTATGGTCGAAGGATGCGGTGGAAAGGCAGATGAGCCATATGGAACGCAATTCGGTGAGGGCGGCGTATATCCATAAAGCGGAACACCTGGATGAGCGCAAGCTGATGTTGCAGTGGTGGGCGGATTTTCTGGATGCCAATCGAGGGAAAGGGATTACGCCGTTTGACTATGCGAAGATCAACCGGGGTAATGGCGAGTGAGTTGAATGCCTTTATTTCTCGGTTGATGTTTAAATTAAAATGACCAACCAGCCCTTTAGGACTGGTTGGTCGCTGTATTTTTTACCGTTGTTATCAGAATTCCATCTGCCAGGTACAGAGTCGCCAGACAAAAAGGACGTCTGCAATAATGCCTTGAATGTACATAAAGTTGCGAGCATCATCGCAAATATGTGCTCATGGATTCTTCAACGTAATGACCTCTGACAAAACCCTGAAGCAAGCGATATCAAATATCACCATTTGGCGCAAAGGCGAACAGCGTGCGCCACATAAGCCATTATTGCTGCTGCATGTCCTTTCACGCTATCGGCAGGGTCATGAGCGCCTGTTTAACTATAGTTCTGAAATCTACGAGCCCCTGTTGGATCTTCTGGAACGTTATGGACCGCACCGCCGTGACCAGCGCCCGGACATGCCGTTCTGGCGTCTGAAGGGCGATGGCTTCTGGGAACTACAAAACGCGGAACTGTGCTCAACCAATGGTAGCCGCCAGCCGCCCCGTCGTGAACTCACCGAATATAATGTCGCGGGTGGATTTGATGCCGACAATTTTGCGTTGGTGGCAAAAAATCACAGGTTAATTGATACGCTGGCGCAGCAGCTCCTGGAGGCACATTTCCCGGCCAGTATTCAGGAAGACATCGCTGACGAAATGGGTTTTGATATTCGCACCTCTCTCCGTCAACGCGATCCGAAATTCCGCCAGATGGTGCTACGTGCTTACAATTATCAGTGCGCTATATGCGGCTTTAACATGCGCCACGACAATGCGCCGATTGCTCTGGAAGCTGCCCATATCAGATGGAAGCAGCACCATGGCCCTTGTGAAGTACCTAACGGCCTGGCGTTGTGCGCAATCCATCATAAAGCGTTTGATCGTGGTTCGATTGGTTTGGATGAAAATATGCGTGTGAATGTTTCCGACGCGGTAAATGGTGGTGGGGTGGTACAGCGACTGTTCTGGGATTTTGCGGGAAAGGCGATTGCGTTGCCACCTGTTAAAGAAAATTATCCGGGAGAGAAGTTTGTGGAATGGCACAGGAAAGAGGTGTTCAGAGGAGAGCATTGATTTGAGGTAGGGCAGATATTTTGCGAGTGGCATACAAACCATTCAGTCTTAATGACTAAATGGTTTGTCAGCGATAATCACGATGCTTCACGTTCTGCAAGTTCGGAGTTACTGGCATAAGGGACTTTTCCAGAAGGTACAACCTTTGCCGCTGCGATCAAATGCACATCCTGATCGTCAAAGAAAATGTGTGGCTTAAACGCCTTCAGGACTTTTGTTTTCTCTACACCACCCAGAAAAAAAGCCTCATCGACGTATACTCCCCAGCTTCTGAGCGTTTTAATGACGCGCATTTCTGATGGGCTGTTTCTGGCCGTCACTAGTGCAATACGGACGGGAGAATACTCAACGCGGGTTGGCAGTCGTTCCTGAAGCTTGGCTATTTTTTTTAACAGAGTGGCATATGGCCCTTCTTCCATAGGAATATCCTGCTGCGCGTCTTCCTGAGCATGAAAGGCAGCCATCCCTTGTGTTTTATATACTAACTCGCTTTGATCGGAAAAAAGTACCGCGTCGCCGTCAAAAGCAATGCGCACTTGCCCCTCCGGGATATCGGAGGCGTCGGAAGGCGGATCTTTCAGGATTGCAGCAGCGCAGAATCGGGAATCAATCACCTTTTGCGCATCTTCAACGTTAGTTGTTAAAAATAGATCCACATCAAATGCATCAAGGTAATCGGCAACGGTTTCGCCTGCCGTAAAGGCAGAACGCGTGATATCGAGCCTGTCATGGCGGATAGTATTCAAAACGCGGATACCCGTATCAGGGCTGTTACGCGACATCACAACAACCTCAACCAACGGCGATTTATCATCCGGCTGGCGGTACCGGTTCAGACCCAGCAACGCTTTGACTAAGGGGTAGCCTGTTCCGGGCTGTAAAGGCTGGTTTTCGTGTTCGAGCATGTAGGCGCGGTACTTCTCAATGGCACTATCAGGATCGGTCGCATAGGTTTCCCGAAACATACGATCGGATTCGCTCATGTCGAAAAGCGCAGTTGCGCTGATGCCAATAACTAAAGTGTTACTTAAATCTAAAGGCATGGTTACTTTCCTAAACAATTATCGTGTAAGGGCAGTATATATCTTCAGCAGCAATGATGAGCAGGTTTCTTGGATGCAAACCGGGAAAAAAGGGTTACGCTGTTTTACTACGAAAAAATCAACCGTGGTAATGACATTTGAATTGTTTGCCATATCCGTTTAATTAAAGTTAATCGGCTAGCCTTAATGGGATGGCTGGTTGGTAATTTTTCCCAATGGTATTATCACCAAGAGCAATACATTCACTGATTTTATCGGTAAGAGCGATCCGCGAATTCTTTCAATAGTTTGTTAATTAATAACGTTACTGAGCTCTACGCTCAATCAGTCATGGATGCTATTGTATAACCGGTTGAGTACACAACACTGTTGCCGCTAGTGTGAATCCCCACAGTAGATTCAGATGTATCATCTAACGTAAACTCCAAGGGTACAGGAGAAAGTACCCCTTTTTCTTTATTCATTTCAACACCAAGATTAACCTTGCAATTGAAAGTTTGCCACTATTTTATTTAAGTATCATTTTTTATTTTCTTCAATTTTTTGATATAATTGAACGTTGAAAAAAACACTTTCCAACACAAGATGGCACATCTTATTAATGTACGCACAATAAAGCCAAGTATTTTTAAAAGGATAAATTTAACTCTATGTTTTTCAGTTATGCCACGATTCTCTACATTACCTATTTTTGTCATTACATTGGCAATTTTCCCACCAATAAAAAAAGACATAGCAATAAACCACATCCATCTATAATGAGGGGCATTTTTACTTAAGGATAAACGAGCTTGTTCTTTTAATAAAACTTGGCGGTACCTTAATAATGATGTAGTTACACACTCATTGGCGACAGCGAAACGGTCTGACATGCCTGTTTTATATTTTCCCTCTTGAATGGCATTGCAGTAAGCTGGGGGTGGTGTCTGGCACCATCGAGAAGGTGATGGCAATTGTGTTATTGTTTTGGAAAGAGGTTTATTTGGGCATAGTTTTTTATTGAAGTCTTGAAATTCTTGTCTGATTTTATCTGGAGATACTTGATTACTATAGTACTCAGGAATTCGGTAGAAGGTGTCAAGATTTTCAGGTATTACATATTCAATAACAGATGATTTTGTACTAGCAATATTTTCTAGCGTTTCTTGAATGTACGATGCCCACTGACAAGATGACATTTCGGCAAGCCCGTTATTGTCACACATGCGGCTGTAGTCTTTCACCTGAAAAAGAAGGTATTTGGCTGCATCATTAATATCCGTAATTGTTTTCTCATATGCGGTTTTACCGACTGCTACCTCTCTGTCTGATACCCAGAAAATACCGTTACCAACTGCTGTCAGTATTAGGAAAATATCTGTCCACTGTCTGAATTTCTCTCCTGTAGCAAAAATATCACTAATGATTACTGCCAAAATCCAACCGCACAATAGCCCTATGAGGCTAAGACTTCCGAGTCCAGCTGCGTTACCTGTTGCACCTGCACCTCCTATTTCATAGGTCAATGGCAACCACTGGATAGCAGGAAGAAGGTGACAGAGCGATAATAGGCCAGGGGTTATAAGAAGAACAAAACAAATGATGAGTCCCTTTTTTCTGGCAAGTATCCATGAGCTCAAGAAAATAAAGGGTAATAATAAAATAAAGAGCTCAAGAAAACATCCTCCTAAGACTACAGCAACTTTATTGGGAGACCAGTAACTGCTCAAAAGAGCACCCTGTGCGTTCATTTCCACAAAGTTGGTACTAATCACACCCATCCCATCCAGTGTTTGCAATAAAGCGTATCCAGCGCTATAGCAAAGCATTATGTAAGGATAAAAGAATAGAATCATAATTTACTCTCTTTTCTTGCTTTTTCCATCATTTTTATAGCATATTCAATTCGTTGTTTAACATTGCTAAAGTCGAAAATTGTCAATTTTTCGCCCTATTTAGAACCAATAACAACTAAATCTGCCATCGTTGTTTTCTTGATAAATAAGGCCGTACTGCCAAGTAACTTAAGGCCTTCTTCATTAATTTTGCTTACTCTAAGTCCTGGTTGAACAATAACAACTTGGAATTTAAGAGGTGTGATTCTGGAGCGCTCTTTCATAGCAGCAAGGTCTTTTATAGTGCCTTTCAGAAAGCGAGAATGACCACGCGATCGCCACTGTTCCTCGCGACGCTTAATGTGATGGTATAAATAGGAAAGATTCAGGTGTTTCCAACGAATGCATCTCTGCGCCTGCCCACATACTTCGTAAAGATCTTTAAGTCTTGCTCCAGCTTCTTCTGAGCCTGAATACTTGCAATGGATTAAAGAGAGAACAATACAGTCATCAACTATTCTCAACCCCACTAAATCTGCTGACTCACCTTTACCATCATCATTAATAATGACATCGTAATTATCTTTAATTTCACTGTACCAACGCCATTGGATGGATGATGGATCACGAGTATAGCCCATTGATTCCACTCGAACATCAGTTCCCTTCCAATCAAAAGCTACAATTTCGTCTTTGTCATAAAGGCCAATTTTTTGGCTTACATGGACTATATGAGCGTTGTATGAAAATGAGCCATCGGAGTAATGAATCATTACTGGATCAATTTCCATATACTCTGATAGTGATACAGGTTCAGATTCACCACGCTGTACAAAAACGTCAGGGCCAGATATCAACTGATAGGCATAACCTTTCGCTGTAGCACTTCCCGTGAGACATAATTTATATTCAGATGACGTTTCATCTGTAGAGAAAATGAGTCGCACATTACCATCTTCAAATTTTCCAGCAGTCCTGACCTCTACTAAATATAAATGAGCAGATACAGTATCAAAATGAAAAATAACTTTATCTTCGAACGCAGTAAGCAAATACTCACCCCATTGAGCTGATATTGGATATTCATTATAGGGTTCAAGTAATGGGACAGGACGCAAAAAGTTACGCGTAAGATTGTTTGGATCCGGTTCAGAACTAAAGATCTTGTCCCAGGCTTTCTTAACCCAGTTGCACCAATCAGCAATGCTGCCACCTTTTTGTGGTGACCAGACTTTACCTCTGCGTTGCGAGCATCCCCAGATTACACGGTTTCCGGATTCATAACCTAATGCAGCAATATTGCTTAAGCTTGATTGAGACGCTTCAATTAGTGATAGCCCCTCAGTGACATTTGGGCCAAAATATTGAGTAAAGCTGATTGCCCCAATTTGAGATGCGCCTAAATTTCTTGCCAAAGGATATTCAATACCATTAAATACATTAAAGACTTTTTCACCACTGACAACTTCAAATTTATCATCACAAATAGTACTGACTAGATTCTCAACTCGGAATGCTTTATAGTCATTTGAGAATATAAACAAGGCGGACCTGTCTTGATCCCAATGAGCAATTAGAATTTTATAATTGGTATCTTTAAGATCTTTATAGTTTCCCCACCGGACTGAAGTTGCCTGGATAGCTAGCACAACAAGCAAATTCTCATCTTCTGCTATTGCATGCCAGGATTCATCGAATCTGGGCAGTTTTTCCTTGTATCTTTCAGGCTCCCAATTGTCACAGTATGTTTGAAATAACATGACAGAACAGCTTGGCTCAAGATTCCAGAGCGAAATCTGATCGTGTAAATCACCTTTCCTTTTTAAGGCATCCACGACTTCTTGCAATCTAATCTCTCTAGCAATTCGTCCTTCAGAGAGTCGCCTTAATACATTATCCCAATCGGCATCTGTTGAATATAGATGCTGTAATTCACCTTCAACATTAGGGTCTGCAACATTCATGATTACACTGGCTTGACCGATTTTCTGTGCTTTATTGACACGAGTAAAACGGCCAATGAACTGCAAAGTAACTGCAAGAGACTTATGATGATCATGCAAAGCGGCAATTTTCAGGTTGGGTAGATCATAGCCTTCTCCCAACATGTCTACGCAAATAACGATTCTTGATTGTCTTGATAATAATTTATCAAGACGTTTTTTTATTTCCGTTTTAGGATAATCAGAATGAACAACGATTGGATTAAAATTCGGTACAGTTTTCTGATAAATAGTCAGTATTTCTTCTGCTCGCTGCTTATTGCTAGTACGGGCCATAAGCAAATGATCAAGGCCATTATTTAAGTCTTTACGCAGTTGACCAATAGCTGTATCTGCGATTGCATGATCCATAAGGTCAGAGTAATACTCTTCTACAGGCAGCAAATTTACATTTGTAAAATAGCCTGCTCGTTGGGCTTCCCCCATCGTGTAGTTATAGATAATTTTCCCACCAAGGGACTTCTTATCATTCCTAAAGGGGGTAGCTGTGAACTGCACAACACGTTTGTCTTTAAATCGTTCGCGAATTGTCTGCCATGATGAGGCTGAGATATGATGAGCCTCATCAACAAAAAGATGGCTACATGACTCGCAAAGTGCATTTAATGCTGTTTCGGAGCAGGCAGACAAAACACTGGTCGTAGCAACCAAGACATTTGATTCACAAGTTAATTGCTTAGCTTCTTCCGCTACCTGAATTCCCTTCTTAATAATGGCGACATTAGGGAGTGCAATGTTGGGTGGAACGACTGTTAGCGCTGGCAAATATCCTAAATCTATGAACTTTTTTGATATCTGTGTTCGGAGAGAATCAGATGGAACTATGAGCAAAATTCGCTCGCATCGCTGGTATATCATGGTTGCCAGCATTGTTTCCGTTTTTCCCGTTCCAGTGGGCAGTACGACGGTAGCAGGTTCTACCTGTAAATCAGTAGCGAAATAGCCTGCAATTGCATGAAGTGCACCCAGTTGGGGTTTTCTAAGACCTGGAGAAAGGTGCTCTGGATCGTCCTCTCTAAACTGAAATTGATTATGCCATTGTTCATTAATTTCATCAGGTGAAGTGCTAAATGCTTGCTCTGGAAATTGCTCCCAGCTTAACTCCGTATCTTCTCGCCATTTTTCGAATGTAAATGGTTCCTTAGCTTTAAGAGAAGCTACACCATCTGCGCATTTCCCTCTGGAATTTGGATCTTTCAGATAGATATAGTCTAGAGGAGGCTTCAGACCCGTAACAAGTTCAAAGTATCCAGGGAAACTTGCATTTCTGACTTTAGCCTCCACTGTCGTTACTCGAAAAAATAACTTATGAATAAAATTACCACCAACCCTTCGGGCTGGGGCAATCTTTGCAGGCAAAGTAAATTTAATTGTTAACGGGTCAAAGAAGTCCAATTGCTAGTGCTCCTATGATTGACAGAGGAAAGCTTTTTGGTTTATGGCACGGAACGCTTCATCGATTCTAAAGTCAAAGTTGTTATACTGATTAATAATAAGCATAACAGCTTGACGAATTTGAATATATTTTTTCTGTAGCTCTAATGGTGGATAAGGAAATGTTAAATCACTCAAGACTCCAGTATTCATATGGGTAAATGTACCATCCGGTCCAGTTTTGAGGTTACCAACTCTACCTTTGCAGTAGGTCATAAGGGATACGAAGTATTCTGGATACAATTTTTCACCAAATCGAACCCGAATAAGATTTGTACTAATAATAGATTTTAGCGAATTCGTTCTCACAACGCCCATTTTACCAACAGTACCTGCTCTGGAAATAATGACATCGCCATCTAGTACAGAATATGAATTAAGTTCTTCATATTTGTCTTCACTTATCCAAAGTGAAGGAGAGTCGATAAAGTCACCCTTTAGAGTAATGTTGTCCATATTCCATACGGGAACACCTATTTTTGTATATTCATCTTTTTTTAAAGCGCTTCCAAAAGGGCCGCATTTAGTCCCATTTTTTTCATCAATAAAAAAATCACTTAATAATCTGGTTTGAAAACCCTTAGGGTTCATTACCGGATCACCAAACATTTCCAAAAATACGGAGTAAAGAAAATCGTTAGCTATCTTAATAGCTTGCTCGCGTTTTTGGCGTACTCCATCTGTTTTATCAAGAATAGCCGCTATGCGCTTTTGTTCTTCGATTGGGGGTAAAGGAATAAGAATTTCCGCAAGTTTTTTTTTGTTAAGAGTTGCCCCCATTACAGCATTATCTGTCATGTTAGAAAATAATAAAGATTTCATAACATGGCTTAGAAAGAGAGTATCCAATTTTGATTTGTCTTTTATAGGAAGAGCTGCAATGGCCTCATTTGTATAAATTTCATTTTCGGATAAGCAAACTTTCCCTATCGACAATTTGAAGCTAAATAAAACAGTGTTAGCTGGGACTTTTTTGATTCCAGACTCCTCTACAGCTAGATCTGTTATCTGCTCTTTTGTAGTGGAGATCCATTTTCCTTGGTTCATATCAGCAATTGATAACCATTTATGACCCTTTCCCCAGTATCTATTATTACCCCTGCTAGGGGTTTTTCCGATATTTATGTCGCAGACATTGCTTAATTTCACCATCGGCCAACTCACAGCATCCCCTCCAGCTCAGCCAGATCTGCCAAGATTTCTTTTTCCAGATCTTTCAGTCGCTTTAGTATTATCTTCGGATCTTCATATTCCTCAGCCTGATACACTACCTCTTTATAACGGTTTATAGAGAGATCGTATTTCTGAGCTGCAATTTCCTCTTTCGGCACTATAAACGCCGCCTGAGTACGATCTTTAAAATCAACACCATCACCAATCCCTTCCGAGTATTGCTGCTTCAGCAACGAGGAAAATTTCTCGCCCATAAAGTTATCAACCGGTAGGCCACGTAAAGTACGGTAATGCTTCCAGCTTGCCAGCAGATGCGGCAGGTCGTTGTCTTTTATCGGGTTACGTTTGTCATCCAGGCTGTAGCCATCATTTTGCAGATCGTAGAACCAGACCTCGTCCGTCTGACCACCTTTGGTAAAGATCAGGATCGCCGTCGCCACACCAGCGTAAGGTTTAAATACGCCGGAAGGCAGATTGATCACCGCTTCCAGCTGGTTATCTTCTACCAGCGTTTTACGCAGTGATTGGTGCGCCTTACTGGAGCCAAACAGCACGCCCTGCGGCACGATAGTGGCACTGCGTCCGCCTACTTTCAGCATTTGCAGAATACGCGCCAGGAACAGCAGCTCAGTTTTCTTGGTTTTCACCATCGCCGACAGCGTGGCGTCGATATCTTCCTCATCCAGTGAACCGGTAAACGGTGGGTTCGCCAATATCAGGTTGAAAGCATTTTTGCTGGCCTGTGGGAAGTTGGTACTGAAACTCTGACTCATGGTGTCCTGATAGTGGATATCCGGCGCTTCCACGCCGTGCATAATCAGGTTCATAGCGGCGATACGCAGCATAGTAGTGTCAAAGTCGTAGCCGTGGAACATGTTGTTATCCACATGGTCACGCCACGGTGTCAGCAGATCGCCGGTAAAGATTTTTTGCTCTTCTAATTCGCCGCGTTCGTTTGTGCCAATCTCGGTATGAATGGACTCCAGTGAACTGTATTTCTCCAGCAGGTATTCATAACTGGTTGCCAGAAAACCACCTGTACCACAGGCCGGATCGCAGATCGTTTCACCACGCGCCGGGTTTGGCTCCATCATTTCAACCATTGTGCGGATAATGTGGCGCGGTGTGCGGAACTGACCGTTGATCCCGGCGGTGGTTAGCTTGCTTAACAGGTATTCGTAGAGATCGCCTTTGGTGTCGCCACGATCCAGCGGCAGGTTTTTGATCACCTCCACGGCTTTGGTCAGCAGTGACGGTTTAACAATCTCCAGGCGAGCATCTTTCATAAAGTTGCCCAGCAGCGTCACTTTCGTATCTTCAGCTTGCCCAAGCTGACGGAAATGCTGGAATACGCCGTCGCGCACTACTTCCATCATTTCGTCCGAGCCAAGGTTGCTGTAGTGGCTGAAGCGGAACTCTTGCTGCTCAGGCGCAAAGCGTGGTTTAAAATCAACGCCTGCGATTTGCTTACGCTTCTCGTCCCGTTGTTCCTGGGTATCGAGCATCCTGGAGTACATCAGGTAGGTGATCTGTTCGATAACGGTCAGCGGATTTGTGATACCACCCACCCAGAAATCTTCCCATAGTCCGTCGATTTTACTTTTTAAGTCACCGGTAATCATTGTTAACGTCTATACCCTGTTATAAATACAAAAGCCCTGCTGCCGGGGCTTGTCATGCGCGTATTATACCGTCGCCGCGTCGGTCACAATACCCAACTCTTCGACTATCTTTTGCAACCGGGCGATCTGCTCTATGTCGGGGAACACGCCGGTAACGCCTTCGTTGTGGATATGCGTAAATGGCTGTTCAAAGAGCTGCCGCATTTCAATGGTGCCGTAATCGCGGATGTGGTTTTTCAGCAATGACAGGAAGCGCAGCTGCTGGCTGGTCAGGCTGTTGTCTGCGGCGAACTGGGCAAAGCGCACTTCCACTGCGTCGCTGTCCATCCCGATGATGGTACGCAAAAGTTTATCCAGGCTAGCTGTTGCCTGCGGATAGAACTCTTTCAGTGCCCGGATATCAACGTTCGGATTCTGGATCAGCACCAGCTTCGCCAGTTCATCCAGCTCGGCTTGCGTGACCGGCTCGCCGTTGCGGATTTTCTTCAGCACCGGGTTTTGCTGGAACAGCGGCTCCAGCGCTCCCTGAACCTGCTGTCGATAGAGTTTGAAATCAATCGAGCGGATATTGGTTTTACGGGTTTCCGTCTGGATCAGGTTCGCATCTTCGGTAATATCCACCTGTATCGAACCAAATTTCGGCGTAGCATCTTTCTCCATCAGGTGCATAATGCCGCGCAGGTGAATGCGGATATCCTCCAGCTCTTCCAGACTGGCCTGCTTCCACCAGCCCAAATCACGAAGCTGATTAATCCGTTGTCCCTGCTGCTGAACTTGTGCCAGATGCGGCGGCAGACGTTCCACTTTCTCCAGGATGACCGGCCAGAGCACATCCAATTCTTCCGGGTTGGTATAACGGGCAGTTTGCGCCGCCAGAATATCCATATCAAAGCGCATGGCATCGCTTTGCCCGCGCACGTCCAGCCACTGCATCAGCGGGGCCAGGACAGATAGTAAATCCTGCTGCGTTTTCGGGGAAAGCTGGCGCAGCACTTTTTCATCACTGTACTGCGCTTTTTGCTGCCACTTCTCCTGCACGGCAATCGACTTTTCATCCAGTGCGTTGATCTGCTCGCGGAGCTGGTGAGCGACTAAATCCACCGCCTGTTTGTCGAACTTACGCTGAGCAGCGGTCCCGAGCGTGATCCATGCCTCGAAGCGTTTTTGCGCCAGCGATTTTGTCGCTGTGACTTCGGCCTCTTCGGTATGTAGCTCGTGATACTCAAAATTGCCCCAGTGATCGAAGATGCGGAATTTCTGTTTGTCTAGTGGTTTGCCGTTGTCATCGTTGCCGTACAGCCCCGAACAGAGGCGCGTACCACGGCCAATCATCTGCCAGAACTTCACTTTTGATTTGACCGGTTTGGCAAAGACCAGATTCACAATCTCCGGGACATCAATACCGGTATCGAGCATGTCAACGGAGATAGCGATGGTCAGCTCTTTGTTGGTGCTTTCATCCAGCCCTTTAAAATCGTCAATCAGTTGCTCGGCGCGGGGATCGTAGTTGTCGATGACCTGACAGAAGCGTCCTGCAAATTGCGGGTACATGTCGTCGAACAATTCATTTAACAACAGCGCGTGTTTGTGGTTACGGGCAAAAATAATGGTTTTACCGGGAAGCTGGCCGTCCCGATCTTTCAGGCCATTTTCCATCAGATTACGCAGAATATAGCGGTTGGTGTCTTTGTTATAAATTGCCTCATCCAGCGCCTTACCATCAAATTCCAGCGTATTGGGATCGATACCCTGTTCTTCCAGTTCGCGGATTTGTGCGTCGCTTAACTTCTCCTGTTTGATGCCTTCGCGCAGGAATTCCGTGGTGTGCGTAACAACCTCATAGGGAACCAGATTGTTATCGGCGATGGCATCTTCCAGGCTGTAGTTGGCGGTAGGGATACGTCCTTCACAACCAAACAGGCCGAAAGTGGTTTTACTCACCATGTCGATCGGCGTGGCCGTCAGGCCAATCTGGAGCGCATCAAAATACTTAAACAGGTCGCCGTAGACGTTGTAGATAGAGCGGTGGGATTCATCGGCGATGATCAGATCGAAATAACCGATATCAAAATGGTCCATGATTTTCATCATGCCGGGATAAGTGGCAATGTAGATCCTAGCGTTCTGCCTGTCTGCTTTTTTCGATTTCCCGACCACATACAGCGGCTCATTGGTGAATTGATTGAAGGCATTCGCCGCCTGTTTGCGCAGCTCTTTACGGTCGCAAAGGAACAGAACGCGTTTTACCCAACGGGCATCAATCATCAGTTTGCTTAGCGCAATTGCCACGCGGGTTTTGCCTGTACCGGTAGCCTGAACGATTAATGACTGACGATATTTATTGGTAAACCGTTCGCTGACGCGGGCAATGGTTTCAAGCTGGTACAAACGTCCAGCAACGGCCTTACCTTCGTTATCTTTAACGTGCGGCACACTGTTCAGCGGCAGACGGGTTTCACGCTGCTGAATAAGATATTGCAGGCTTTCCTTACTGTAGAAACCAAATACTCGACGTGGCGGATAACCATGAGTTTTATGGTCGTCCCACAGCCAGATATCGTAGCCGTTGGTGTAGAAAATGACTGGGCGTTGACCGTATTCTTTTTCCAGCCAGTCTGCATATAGCCGAGCCTGAATTCGTCCTTGCTCGGCATTGATGCTGGTTTTTTTTGCTTCCACCACCGCCAGCGGTTTATGCGCTTCATCCCACAAGACATAATCCGCATAACCGTCGCCAGTTGCAGTAGGCTGTTCTTTAACAAGATGCTCCTGCGTAACCTGATCGGTATTTTTAAGTTCTTCGCCTACATTCCAGTCAGCAGCAAGCAGGCGGGAGTCAATCAGGCGGCGGCGGGTTTCCGCTTCATCAATAGAGAGGATGTCGGCAACATGCTGGTTGCGAGCTCTGGCTTCATTCAGGCGCTGGGTGAGGTGTTCGGCTTTTTCCTGCTCTTGCTGGAGTGCGCGTTGTAAAGCCAGTTCGCGCTCACGGCTTTCATCCTGAGCCCTGATTGCATCTTCCAGACGTTTTTCATCTGCACGACCTGAAGATTGTGTTAACGGAGGAAGAGAAAATTTTGGGCAGTTATCAACATTACCATGGGCATAACGAACATAGAGCCAAACTCCCAGTAAATACGCTTCCTTGAGCAGCCAATAGGTATCTTTAGCTTTAATACGTCCACCGTGTGCGGCGCGGTTGCCATGGATACGCAGTGCATCCATTTTCATGATGATGGCTTCTGGCATCATGCTGGTGAAGACATCGGCGTTCATTAAATCATACAGATTTGCTTTGATGCCTTCAGGCAGCCGTTCCTGGCGGTATAACCAACGTACCATCAATTCGGTGTAGTTGCGTAGCTTGACCAGACAGCTTTCCGGATCGGAGTGAACATATCGTTCCGCCATACACGCGAGTTCTGCCAGTTCCGGCCACTGGCTGCGCAACATTTCAAAATTGAGAGACTGCTCCATCAATCATCGCCTTATGTCGTGGATACAACAGGAGTTGTGGAAAGGATATCACACTAAATTGGCTGACAAAGTGAGCCCAGACTTATTCACTAAACAACATGACTGTTGAATGCTGCCTTATGGTACTGCACTGGCAACAATGATAAAGAAGGTGCAGATGAAAGCATACGTTTCAGACTGTTAACATTTACTTGAACCTCAAACACCTGCGAGCCTTTCAATATTTTTGTGGTACAAGCGAATGAACGGATCTGTACTAATTTTCAGAAATAGTGTCCATCGCTTTACGAGGCCTCCCTGACATTGGACGTTGTGGGACTTCATTGCATCCGTATGAACAGAGCCCCTCTTTTTGCTCCTCTTTTGTCAGATAGCTCAATACTCGACGAATATTTAGAATACTGGTGGGCTCATTGTAACGCACGGGAATATTGATATCGGCTTTATAAGGCTCTTTAAATTGGCAGATATTAAAATAGCCCTCCTGTTGGGTTAATTCCTTCCAGAGTTCTCCCGCCTGCAGCGCAAAAGGATAGGATCTTTGCGTTTGATGTCCATCCAGCCAGTATGCTGCATGTGCATGGAAGCCATGGTCTACAGTCCATTCAATGACCCAGAAATAGCCCACAACTGCAGCTTTTTGCATCATTTTATTCATCAATAATCGCAGGTCACGCTCAAGTGCATGATGATCTTGATGTAAGTAGTGGGGGGCATTTTTTTTATAAAAGAAGTCTAGGCGTAATGTTAGTAAACAAGAATATCTGGCTACCATTGCATCGATATGATTATCCAAAATTACTGAAAGAAACCAGTTTGGATTCCATGATGGGTTATATTGGTGACTATTATTCATAGGTTAGACCTGTTTTTTAAAACGTTGTTAGATGATGGGGGAGTGCAGATAAAATATCTTCAGTATACGTGATAAGGGTAAGTACGATGCGTAATGATATTTAGTGAACAGATTGGATAGGTACTAAATGTAAGTCTGGGGAGAGTATTAATTATACTAAAAAACCCAAATTAAATTATTTGATACAATTCTAGATGCAGTTAATTTTGTTTCTATGTAACCTCCGTCATTTGAAATGGATATTTAATTGATTTTTGCATTTTTCATTCGTCACTAAGATCAATGTCTTTTCTAAAGATTAATAATTACTGTCCTCTTGAATTTTTAATCCGTTCTGTCATCCAGGCTTCGACTTCACTTTTTAGCCAACGAGAACTTCGGCCAAGTTTAATTGGTGCTGGGAACGCATTTTCAGAAATTAATCTATAGAACCATTTGTCGGTCATATTGGTGTAGGCAGTGATAAATGCCATGTCGACGAGCTGATCGTTCAATACCGATTTTGAATCCAGGGTTTTAGTTAATGGCAAGGTCGTTTGGCTGGTCATAGCGATGCTCCCGTATGGTGGTGTTGAGTTGGGAGAGAGCCTGTTGTCGATGGGAGAGTAACGGGCATCTATCTCATACTATGAGCTCGGAAGTAGAAAGTTACATCTGCCTGAATCATACAGCCTATTGATGTCTCTTTAGCATGATGCGCCTTGATATACCTGAAAATTCTTTCGAAAAATGCGTATAGTGTTTGTCGATATCTACGAGAGTAAAAAATCATATCGGCATAGTAATTTTTTAGATTTCAGCCTTCTATTGTGGTCTTATCCTCAGAATTAGCATTACATTAAACTCACTAGTTGACTCCAGTAAAAATACAATTTAAATACTTAGTATAGTGTTTTTAAATACAGGTGTTTATAATGAATAAGAATGATAAAGATAGTCATTTAGATGCTTTTGGGAAATTATTCTCTAATGAATTATCACAGAAGGAAATGGTTTCGATTGAGCGGTCACCCACTTCTGCCAATCCTGAAAATAACCAGGAAGGCTCTTTCTTGCAGGCATCAGAGGTAAAGCAACTTCCTGGCGATGATAGTAAGCACGAGTGCGCAGATGTCGATCTTTCTCCTGCTACTCTGGTGTCCGAAATAAATCAAACTGACCCTGCGATAGAACGTGTGATGCGGCAGGTATTGGCTCAGGAAGATACTACCCCTAAAAAGCAAGTCTTAAATGGAGGTGAAGACCCCTACCTTCGTGATGTTGATTTTAGGTGGTTAAAAGGAGATGCCAATGAGCGAGCCATTTTCTGGTTTTGGATATATATCCGCACTGCATCAAATAGCCGTCTCAATTTGCCAGAATTAAAGTTGCAAAATGGCTGGGATTCAGAGGATCATTGTTTATATTCTTTTTTTAGACTTCCGGATAATCCCGTCAGCTCCGCTGAAAGGAGTCGGTTAATTATTACCTTCTTCAATAAACTCTCGGGTTTCTTCAATCCTATCCAAATTAAAGAGTCATTCGAACATATTCGTAGTATCTGGCTTCACTTGATTAGCCCTGTTCGACAATTTAAATGGTTAAAGAAAAAAGACTCTGAGGGTATTGAATGGGCGTGGGATTATTTATTAAAAAGGAAGGATGTTAATGATAACATCCTTTTTTGGTTTAAGCCCGCAGATGCAAATGAGAAATATATTGCGATCATGGGGGCAATTGATTGCTGGGTTATACGGGGGAATAAAATTGATTGTCAGGATAAAAAATTACTTCTGGATAATATGAAAAAAGCGTTTCAGCAGCGCGGGCGACGAGATAAAAAGAAAAGCTTCAATCTTAATACTGAGATTTCTATAAAAACCCGTAGAGAGCTCAAAGAGCTGGTTAAATTGCATGGTGTTAATATAAATAAATTTATTGAAAGGCTGATTGATGATGAATATGAGAAATATAAAGGCAACCCTAATGAATATAAAATATCTTTATTAAAGAAAAAACAATAACTCCACTAAATTTCATGCCTATATTACTTATGTGAATAGCCGGTTGATTTCCTTCCGGCTTTGTTTTTCACAGGAGTAAAACATGTCCCAAGCCCCCGAATCGCAGGATACCAGTGATATCATGCGTACCTGCCTAAATTTCTTACCCCAACAAACGACTGAACGTATTATTTCCCGTCTGCAACAGGCAATTCACTACGAGCCCGTAATTGGCATTATGGGCAAAAGCGGGGCGGGTAAGAGCTCGCTTTGCAACGCCCTGTTTCAACAACCGGTATGCCTGACCAGCGATTTGCTGGGCTGTACCCGTGAACCTCAGCGGATAGTGCTCACCGTGGGCGAGCGCAGCATGACACTGGTGGATTTGCCTGGAGTTGGCGAGACACCGGAATACGATGCGGAATATTCGGCGCTGTATCAGAAGTTGCTGACGGAGCTGGATTTGATTATCTGGGTCCTGCGTGCTGATGATCGTGCGCGGGCGGTGGATATTGTCACGCACCGGTCACTACTTGCTTATGGCGCGGATGCTTCCCGTTTCCTGTTTGTCATCAGCCAGGCAGATCGCATTCCTCCGTTGCCAGAACCTGCCGGTCAGGCTGTTCCTTCAACTGAGCAGTGCCTTTCACTTGCGGTTATCAGTTCGCAGATTGCTGGTCAGTTGCCGTCCTCTTTCCCGGTGATGGCTGTTTCAGCACATACCGGCTACAACCTGCATGCTCTGGTGGAACTGATGATACACGCGTTACCTGTACAGGCCAGTAGCGCTTTTTATTGCCAGTTAAAGCCAGAAAATCATACGGAGGAGAGTGATGTCGCTGTACGTCAGCGTTTTGGTGAAATAGCCGGTTCGGCTTTTGATACGGTGATCACTTCTGAGCGTCTGCCTTCTGGCTGGAGCTTGTTGCTGAGGAGGCTGCGGGAAAAACTGGTACAGCTTGCATCGGAATTATGGGAGAGGATTTTTGGCTGAACCGGACAGACTCAGCCACGGACAGATGTAAACCCGTTACTTTTTATACCTTACGGATAAGGGTCGTTTTACGTAGTTCTTACCGATTTCTAGTCCGGGTTCCATGTCGCCAGAATCTGCACACCGATTGCGGCGGCGCTTACCGCTCCCAGAAGTGCTGTTGGTGACCACAGGGAGCCTGCCACCGCAGTGCTTCTGTATTCGGTGTATACACGGCAGGTTAATTTCTTCTGCTGATGTTTAATCGCGTACCCCTCTCTTTCTTTGAATCTATAAATGTCCCTGGGCATGCGCCTTAGGGTCAAACGTTGCACTTTTTCAGGGCAGTGTATGTCAGAAAAGAATATATCGATCCGTATAAACGATCAATAATAGGAAATTGATCGTTATTATCTATCAATAATAACTTTCGATATCCATGAATTGATCGTCTTAACCTATCAAAAAGTAAGGATATCCTAGCTCGTTTCGCGCCGTTTCCTGCTCCTTTGACAGATGTTGACTGATTAATAACTTATGCAGTGGTTCTTTCCCGACCGCTGCTGCCAATCCACAGGTGATTTATGAAAACCAGAACAATAATTGCTCTTTTTCTCTCCGCCGCCTCTGTCTCTGCGCAAGCAGGCAACTGGATGGTGAAAAACGGATGGTGCCAGACCATGACGGAAGACGGTCAGGCGCTGGTTATGCTGAAAAAAGACACTATTGGTATCTTCGGCCAGTTGCAGGGTTGCCCCAACGGTCAGCAGGAACTGATGGGAAGCCGTATCAGTATTAACGGGAATTTGATCCCCACCTCTCAGATGTGTAATCAACAGACAGGCTATAAAGCTGTTGAAATCGAAGGCGGTCAGGCACCCGCCGCAGCCAGGAAAGCCATTGAATCAATTGCCGCTCAGGATAATTCCAGCATGCAGGTCTTTGGCACACAAATGAAATTTACCCGTGGTGATATGCTCCAGGTTTGTCCGAAATATGTCAACGCTCTTACAGACGCATCAGCAGATGCCACCGGGAACAAGCCGCTGAAAGTCAACAAAGGTTCGGTAATGAAAGCGGCCAGACAGGCGTACACGAAAGAATATGACCGTGAAACGGCAGACGCCGCTGATTTTGGCAGCTATGAAGTGAAGGGAAATACGGTGGTATATGAAGTCTACAATGCCGCTTACCGCACCTACGATAAAATCGTTGTTACTGTAGGATCTGATGGTAACGCCACCGATGCAAAGGTGGAGTACATGGGGCAATAACCCCCTGGTATTGTTTCTGACTCAGTCATAAAGGCCGTGCCTCCATCGGGAAGCATGGCCTTTTTGTTTTTATGCCGCCTCACTCATTGCATCACCTGTCACAAGAGTAGGCAGAAATGACTTCTCACCGCGTCTTAACCCCCTGATTTAACAACTCATCATCACGCCAGCCCTGACCGGCTGGCTTTTTTATTTTCGGAGTGATTAATCATGAATACTGCAATCACTGACGTCACCTTATCGTCAGACACTATTTTCGCCACGCCTGTCGCAGATGAACAGCGCCCCGGTTTCTGGTCGCAGCATTTTGCCGCTATTCCACAGTGGATATTACTGGAGCCACGCATCTTCGCCTGGATGGACCGTTTCTGCGCGAATTACAGCGAAGGTATCTGGAATTTTTACACGCTCAGCAACGGCGGGGCCTTTATGGTGCCGGACACTGACCGCGATGCGCAATGGCAACTCTTTAACAGCATGAATTGCAATGATGCGCAAATGAGTGCAGAGGCCGCCGGAATTACCGTCTGCCTTATCGAGTACAGTCATCACGCCTGCCGTACCGGGTGCGATGCCATGACAGCGCACTTTTATCGTCTGCGTGAGTATGCTCTGCACCATCAGGAATGCTCCGCCATCATGCGCATTATTGACTGAGGAATAGGTATGACTTTCAACTTATCACTACCGCAGGAACTACCGCTGACAACCCGGCGTACTGTTCAGCGTGCTCTGGCGCTGCTTGAACACCATCTGCGCGAACCAGGCGCATCATTCACGTCCACAACGGTTGTCCGGGATTGGCTGCGTCTGAAAATGACCGGGCTGGAGCGCGAAATGTTTCTTGTGCTGTATCTTAACCAGCAAAATCAGCTAATTACTCACGAAACCCTGTTTACCGGCACTATCAACAGCACGGAAGTGCATCCCCGCGAAGTGGTGAAATCAGCCCTTCGCCATAATGCAGCCGCCGTGCTTTTTGCCCACAACCATCCCTCCGGTGAAGCTGAGCCCAGCCAGGCCGACAGACAGATTACCGCCAGACTGGTAAAGGCGCTGTCGCTGGTAGAAATCCGGGTGCTGGATCACTGCATAGTCGGAGGCATGACAGTGGTTTCATTTGCCGAACGTGGCTGGTTATGAAGGAGAGCAAAAGATGCCACTGACTGATGCCATACAGTGGGGATTAAAGCGAAGTTTCACACCGAATTTTGGGGCAAGGCTGGTACAGGAAGGCAACCGACTGCACTACCTGGCTGACCGGGCCAATATCACCGGTAAATTTGGTGACGCCGAATGTCTGAAGCTGGAAGAAGCATTCCCGCATTTTATCCGCCAGATGGAACTGATGCTGAGCACTGGCGAACTTAATCCCCGTCATGCGCACAGCGTCACTCTCTACCACAACGCTTTCACCTGTGAAGCCGATACTCTCGGTAGTTGTGGTTACGTCTACATCGTTATTTATCCCACTCAACGTTAAACCTTTTTCACACGCGAGAAAAAATGAAAACCTTACCTGCAACAATTCAGCGGGCGGCTAAGCCGTGCCCGTCTCCCGTGACGGTCTGGCAGATGCTGCTTACCCGTCTGCTGGAGCAACATTATGGCCTTACCCTGAATGACACGCCGTTCAGCGATGAAACCGTTATTCAGGAACATATCAACGCAGGCATCACACTGGTTGATGCCGTTAATTTTCTGGTGGAAAAGTACGAACTGGTACGTATCGATCGCAGAGGGTTTAACTGTCAGGAACAGTCACCTTATCTGGGCGCAGTGGATATTTTGCGGGCGCGGCAGGCAACCGGCCTGTTACGGCAAAGACATCTTCCTTCGATACGCTGAATCTTGCGAGCCGTCTTCCCGATTTACATCACCAATCTTTTTTCCTTATTAACTCATTGCATAATGCGCCTGCCATTCCCGGCGGGCGTGTTTGCTTTTTACGGACAAAATACCATGCAAACAGAAGCTGAAATTTTAACCGATCATAATGAGCTGATTTGCTCCACCAGTATTGAACGCATCGTCACAGGACGTAATGCTGCGTTGAAACAGATTGAGGCGCTGATTTGTCAGCTAGATGACGTTTCCCGACTCACTTCAGAAATTGGCGGCGACATAGCGAGTCATTGGGCGATGCGGCAGGGCCATGCTTTCGACTGCTGGCTGGTGCAACCTGTAGATAAAGCGATGCCTGTCATCACCCGCAATATCGACCGCAGCATCTGGCGCGATCTGATGCTGAAGTCCGGGATGTTAACGTTGATGGATGCTGAAGCCCGCAGTCAGTGGGCGAAGAACCTGGAGGAGGGCGATCTTCCGGCCATCAGTGAAGCCAATATCCTGAGTACCTTTGAGCAGTTGCACCATAACAAGCAGGACGTTTTTGAGCGCGGGATAATTAATTTATTCAAGGGATTGAGCTGGGACTACAAAACCAATAATCCTTGTTACTTCGGCAAGAAGATTATCGTCAACAATCTGGTGAAGCATGACAGATGGGGCTACAGCTTGAACTGGGGCTGGCGACGCGATCAGCTCGCCGATCTGGAGAGGATGCTGTACCTACTTGACGGGAAGACCATTCCCGATAACCGGCATGATATCTCTATCCGGTTTATGGACTTTGTGCGCGACAACCCGCATCAGCAGGTCTTCGAGGATGAGCTGTTCACCATTCGCTACTTTCAGAAGGGCAGCGGGCATATCACGTTTAATCGTCTGGATCTGGTGGAGAAGATGAATGACATTGTGGCGAAGTACTATCCAGGGATGTTGCCTGCCAAATGATAGATAATCGTTGAGGGCGCTCTTGATGATTTGGCGGCAATGTCCTTGATACTGAGTTTTGCTACCAGCCCTCTGGATATCTCTTCTCTTTCATCAAGCGAAAGCGCTAATCGGTGCCGTTTTCGCACGGAAGGACGGTAGCCGCCTGTCTGGTGGATAGTGGGCATAATGGAAGAATGATATCTGTTGAACATTCTGGCGATATCATGCAGAGAATCACCTTGCTTATATCTGTCCCAGATAATTGCTTTCTGCTCTGGCGTGTAGTTAATCCGAGTTCTTCGTTTCATGGCAACGTCCCCCTTGATTAAGGATAGCGTTGTATCGACCCATTGAACTCACAGCGAGAAGCGGACATAATGACGATGTCAATATATTTTCCCTTGTTTGTTATGGTTCATATGTTTCCAAATTTCTTCGAAAACATCCCCATCTATATAACCCATGTAACCGATTGAAAATTTTTCAAACTCTGCTCTGAGCGATTCCTTACTTTTCAAAGAAACATCCAGTAATTCTCGTGCTTTCTTGAGATAATCACGTTTATCTTTTGGACTCATTTTTTTCCAATCTTTACCCATAATCTCAATTGCTTCAGTGATTAAGGCTTCTCTTCTGATCCTTAAGGCTTTCCCTCTATGATTTTTTTGCATGGCTTCATGAAAAGCTCGATGAAACATATAATCAGAATTGTAAGTGTAAAGTTTTGTTGAATCCAAAAGGTTAGCGGAACGTGTTAAATCTCCTGTTAAAAATAAGTTTTCATAGAAAGTAAGTGCTGAATGTTCAATATCACAAGCGGGAATTTCTTCTAGAGGTGCTATGCAAAAATAAACTGGTGCGAATTCTTTAATTGTGTGATTTTTATAGATAAAGTGATAACCATGACAGGTTCCAATAAACGTGATAAGTTGATTGCCCATAAGTTTATTAATTATTCTGAGATTATAAGCAAGATCATTCCAGGGAATAATACTTTTATCTGGCAACTCCATTGACCGTGAATTACCATGAGCTTCAATGTGAATAATTGGTTGAAAGCTAACATTTAATTCAGGATTGAACATCTCCCTTATCTCTTGCAATACTTCTCGAAATGTATTTTCATCTTGAACCTTAAGCAAAGAAATTCCACTTCCAAACCCTTTGTCGCTTAGATTTTCATGAAGGTGCCTTGCTGTTTGATAATCATTTTCAGGCAGGCAATCGAGGATGATCAGCTTGTTAAAATTTAGGTTTTTATGAAATGTAGTATGCTCCATTTTCTTTTCCACCAATAAAATTGATTACATAAATTTTAAATTTAATGCCTGCTAAATATATTGAAACAGTAGTAATATTGAAATTATAACACTTTTGACTACTTTTATAAAAGATCCGCTTCTGGCACAGGGCTGTTGTTGCAGCCCTGACAACTTTAGACTTCAATCGATTCAGAGATCTCTAACGCATCATCTACTTCAATACCCAGATAACGGGCTGCGCTTTCCTGTTTCTTATGGACCAACAGAAGTTGGATCACCCGAAGATTCTTGGTTTTCTTGTAGATCAGGTAAGGGTTTGTTCTTCTCGTGGAATGTGTGCTGTAAAGCGAGTCTTCGAGGCCAAGCTTTTCTACCCACCCATGAAAGATTCGGTTGTGTTGTCGGGTTGATATGTGCTGATTAGTTCAGACTCGAGACCGGAACAATTTGAAAACCAGAACCTCGCTTAGGGTTGTGTCCATATTACGCGGGTAGGATCAAATTGCACAGGGCTACCAGTTTTTTGTTGCATATAGTAGCTCTGCTTGAAACAGAGCTACTATATGCAACATCAGATACTTTGAGTTTGACCAGATCACAGCCTCGTAGCTTACTGTCCAGGACCATATTGAATAGAGTTAAATCGCGCGTTTTACCTTCTAGCTCAAGCCGGATTCGGATCCCCCAGATATGAGATATCTGAAGTAGTCTTTTTTGGCCGAGGGTAAGGTCTTTGTTCCACGGTGACGTGTTCATACTCAAATCTCCCACATTGCAGGAGATTTGAGTATGGTTATCCCTTATGAGCGAAGAGCAGAAGTTCGATATTGTTATCAAAATGGAATAGCGCATGATGAAAAACTCAGTGCAATTTGAGGCTGGTCAGCTGTATACTATTTCGACTGTAGTGCGGTAGGTTTTCATTCGTACAATCAAGTGCTTGGAATCTAATATGGCTATTCGGAAAAGTATCCCAAACGAAACCAAATTGCGGCTGTTTTCGGCGTCGGCAGGTCATTGTCAGAAACCTGACTGTCTTAAGCCGCTTTTCCCAGCAGAGATAGGCGGTGATAAGCATATTGCTGAAATGGCACATGTCATTCCTCATGGTGATACTGGGCCCCGCCACGAAGAGAGACCTGCTGAGGAGTTTGAAGCAGACTCATTTGAAAACCTCATACTGCTATGTCCGACTTGCCACACCATTATCGATAAAGCGCCTGAGTCATTTCCAAGAAGCATGATTTTAGAGTGGAAGAACAACCATCTTGCAGCCTTAGCGCACAAGCAAGGTAATGTTCGTTATGAAGATAGAAGACAAGCGAGAGAGGCTGTCGTAGCAGCTATGGATGAAAGTAAGGCTATATGGAAAGAGTTCGCTCCTGTGGAAGGGGCAAGGTCTGACTTCAATCCTGAGTCTGAAACGGCCCAAATATGGTCGCAAAGGATGAAAAGTGTCATTTTACCTAATCACTTCCGCATTCAGGCGATCATAAGTACGAATTTATGCCATCTGACAGCTGAAGAGCGGGAAACCTTTGCACAATACAAAGAACATGTTCGCGGGCTTACTGAGCGCCATGTTTGTGGTGTTTCTGGAAGGGCCATTCGTTACCCTCAAGATATGGATAGGATATTTGCATGAACTGGCAAGTTAAATATGCACTTGAAAATATAAATAACCACTTTAAAAGAACAGGTTATGCAGAACATGTTGCTGACGATGCTATCAGAATTTCTATCCGCGACAGACCTGACACATTAGTTATTATTTCCGCATCATATGAGATCACTCTTGAGATAGCTAAGCAGTATCATGAAAAATTCCCTGATTTGGATTTCCTCTGTGGTTACAGGAAAGAGTGTGTGTGGACAGGTGAGGCTATCAACTACTTAAGTAACGCAAAAGTAGGATGGGGTAATGCAGGTACCTTATATTCTGCCCTTTCAGACAATAATGTTAATATTGCTTCTCACAAAGATTATTTTTTCTCATATCGGCTTATAACTCAAATGGGAGTTGTAAAAAGCATAGAGCGGGAATTTGATCGCGTATTTAATATTCATTTAGCCAATGGTCGCAAGCTGAGGGTGGGAATGCTACTTGAATACGAGCCTACAGCTGATGCCGTGCGCTCATTTTGGGAAAAGTTTGGTCCGGTTGATGTCATTTGGAATATTAATCCTAACGGGGATCCTACTAATAATGCCGTTGTAGCAGGGCGTGAACTTGGTTGCGGAGTCATGAAATGGTCAGAATTCAAGGAATTAATTCTTCGTCGTTGATGTCGGTAAACGATGTGGCACGCCACCTTTTAAATACGTGCAAGACATTGAAGTTTTTTGATTGTTTTATGTTTGGTTCGTCGCTTTTTGGGGTTGGCACTGATTACGATATTTTGGTTATAGGCCCTGCAGGGGAAGCATTAATCCAACTCAAAGCAGAGCTGAAGATTGCAGGAGCTGAATTGCCGCTGGATATTTTATACATGCTTCCAAAAGAGGCGGAAGAAACCGATTTTGTTGTAAAGCAAAAATGTGTATCTCTTAGCCATTTAGTGACTCTGGATTCACTGGTTGTGTAACTTTAAGAATCCCCGTTTTGTTTGCAGAATTTTGAAATACAAACTTCCACTTTTGGCACAGAGCGGACCGCCTGAAGCGCCTTGAGGTCCGCTGTGAGCGAGGAGCGGAAGTTAGAACCTCCGATGCTATAGCACAGTATTCTTAATTATGTAAAAATATTCTACCATTCAAATAAAGTAAGTGAAAACAATGGAATTTAAACTTGATCTAAAATCTAATGCTTTAGATAGTTTTAATGAAGCCATCAAAAAATTCCAGCAAGGAGAAAATGGAGATTATAAAGCTTTCAAGTTTGCTATACTACATTTGTCTCATTGTTTTGAGTTGACTCTAAAAATGTATATTCAAACATTAGACGAAAACTTGATTTTTTCAAAATGCTACAGAGCCGTAATAGAGCGTGCCAAAAGTGACAAAGTCAATCTTATTGAAGCTTTTTATAAGATGGAGGCTGAAGAATTTGACTTTGAAGAACTTATTAAAGGACATAAAAATCCTCATACTATTACTTTGGATCAAGCAATATCGATAGCTACATATGAAAAGTGTAGTATAACCTCAGTGGACTTAGTTGATAAAGAGTTACTAGATGATATCGCTTGGATGAAAGATCTTAGAAATTCAATTGAGCATTACGAATTCTCGTTTACTATTAAATATGTTCGTCTGGCAATGGGGCGTTTGGTCAGAGGGTTAGCTGAGTTTTCTGATATATTTGGTTTATACGATCTAGATAAAGAAATCTCTAAGGAAATATCTAATTCCTATAATATACTTTCTGACGAATATGAGCATAATATTCATGAAGGTTATCTTGATGTAGCTGATGCTAGAAAAGCAGCATTTCTTGGTGTTAGACCAAAGTTTTTTGAGCTAGTTAATTGGAAAGAATATATCTGCGATTACTGTGGTCATGAGACAATGATTCAAAATAACGATTCTACTTCAGGATATCGTTGTACGTATTGCGGGGCTGAAGACTCTGGCTCAATTGAAGTCACATGTGATGTTTGTGGTTCTGAATGGCCTGAAGAGGAAATGAGTTCTTGGCTTGGGGAGGGGACTCACACTTGCCCTGATTGTAGAGATATTAGCAACAAACCATGACTAAGATTAATCCTTTATTAAAAATGCATACTTGTCCGCCTCTCATCTTTTATAATGTATAGTGCTTCCGGCATTATAGCGTGAAAGGTGGAAGGATATTGCCAACCGAATTGGTAAGCCTAATTTATGATATTATTGCTAATATGGAGGAATAGATTTCTGTCCATCCTCTTACATGGAGTATATACTGTAAACATTACATCCTTTGAATAAACAGGATGGGAGGCGTCCATCCTGTTTATGATTTCCATCATAAAGATTAAAAATTTCTTATTCTTCTGAAGTAAGCATCTTCTCCTGATGAGAGTGATACTTATATGCATAATTAAAGAGGGTCAGATCTAGTTCAAAAGTTTCTCGCATACCATCCATCGTAACGGACGTATTCAGTAATCCACGACGGGCCAGAGATTCTACACCCGGTTCAGGATCATCAAGCCTATTCATTTGTCCCCATGTCATAACAGAACCACCATGCGTCACAAAGTGCATTACTACTTCTTTTTCTCTTCCAGTCAGAGAATTATAAAGTGTTGCCAGTCGTTTTTCTGCAACTGCCTCACCATTGCGGGTAATAATTCGCAGATATAATCCCCCCGCAATAATCTTTACAACCGGAAAAATAATAACAAAAGAAAACAGCGTCAGTACATAATCGCGAAGAATAAGATAACAGATAACTCCTGCGATTCCGGAGAAAAATATTGCGATGTTAATGCTGAAGTGTTTCTCCGAATATACACGATCAAACATTTTTTCAAGAAATTCTGTCACGGTTTCATTCCTTGTTAACACTTAAGATGCTAGAGTGGGTATGAATATACCGCAATAGTGCGGGGGATTTCATTAATGTCCCATCAAAATCTGGCTTGAACTGGTTATTGAGTCGCTCATCATTATAAATTTTAGCTGTAAATACTACCACAGTAAATAGCAGCATTCTCAGGAGTTGTGGCGAACGCAAAAAAACTCTCCCCAACAACCCGCTTATAAAGATGCTTTTATACTTCTCACGTCCACAGAGCTGCCTGTCAGATTAGGTTTAGATCTGTGCCATAGCTTTTTCAGGTAAAATCTGAGCTAATACAACTCAGTCATATTTTTCCGGGTTCGATACCGAAGAACAATGAATTTTCGTGTTGGTATCTGTGTTGGTATGAAATGAAAGTGTTTTTTATTATGTGTTATAAATCATGAGGTTAACTTTTATGTGCGAGTCCGGCCTTCGCACCAAAAGACACAATCAAGTCGCTTAAGGGCACTTTTTTTGTGCCTGAAATTTAGTGCTTACCTGTCATTCCTGCGCCCGCGATACTGGCTCTCTCAAGGTCAACCCACTTCAATGCACATCTACCAACAGATATAGGTATAAATGATGGTATTCCAAGTTCGATAACGCTGTTACCAGTAGGGAGGGGATAAGCATGGCGTTACAAGATATCGAAGTCGGAACAGCTATGCCAGCGGACAAACAATATAAGCTGACCGATGGCAACGGTATGCATCTTTTCGTTCACCCTAATGGCTCTAAATATGGACTGACCCCACGCCCGTAGCCACTTGTAAACGATACGATACGTCGATGGTATACCGTGGCGAAAGCTTACAAGCGGAAATTAGAGCGATTTATTCCAGCCTGGAGCAGCGGAAGTTATAGGGGTTTATCGCAATGCAGGTATCGAATGGGCTGAATTAATTCAGTTATACTCAAGGAGGTATAGGCTTAAGATACTATGCCTCCAAACCATGCGGTTGCATTTGGATGGCTTGTTTGGCGAGGGTGGTTTAAATCATCAGTTAAACTTAGAAAAGGCCACTTTTTTGAATGGCCTTTAGTCTAAGGGGAGTTTATGCTGTTGCCCGATGATTCCAGGAATCTTTGTAAATGATATTCCCATCGCAATGTTTCCAGGTGATGGCCTCATACCTTAACTGAATCGTTTCGCTATGTGTGCCTGTACCAGAATCAGGAAATAAGTTGGGGGTAATTCCAGTTACTTTTACATTCTCTAATATAATATTAAAATATTCGCTTTCAACACCTGCATCAAGGATCTGATACATCTTTATGGTTGCGACTTTAATGTTTGGTTCTCACTCAGCGCTTTGTATAAAAGGGGCGTTGTTTTATCAAAATCTTTCTGTACCGTAATAGGCGTATGTACTCTGGTTCCTGTTAATCTCCCGGTGTTTCCATCCACAGGAATGGATAGGTGGTGCGTTACCGCTTTTAATTCAATAGCGCCAATACGCCCTGTAACGAGAGAACTACCCGTTATAGGGGAGCCGTTTGTATCGGTTAGCCAAAGATATGCTGGATTTGACATGATTATTCCTTATCTCTATTTATAAATGAAGGTAAACAAAACATTATAATGACCCATAAAAACAGACCAATAATCTTAACCGGCCACGGGTCAAATAAGGCTATGCAAACAATAGCGCCAATAATTAATAGCGGGCCTGATAGTAAATTAAAAATACCGCTTAACACACCTATCTTTGTTCCCAGTAATCTACTCAATGCAATGGCGATGATATAAGCGCTGCCGATTGTAATCGTCACTGCGATTATTTTATCCTGCCAGTTATTAAACTCAGTTAGGCCAATAAAGCATGCAGTAATAATATAGGTGCAGAGAACTATATCGACGAGTGGCGTGATAATTTTTTTCATATCACCCTGCCTTAGCATTCGTATTTAAATGATCTTCCACTCTTTTCATAATCTTGTCGAACACGGGGTTGCCCTCAGTGTACCCTGCATGGATGGCATCCACAAAAGGTTGTACCGCATCGGCAAATAAGAAATAAAGAAGATCATAATCGCGGGGTCTTAACAACGAGTATACCTCGGGCGCTTCATTCCTGAGTTTATCAGACGTTCTGATGGAACGCTCTGCCATTCCACCAAACAAGAGGATAGTACTTAAAAAGGCTATTGGATTCCCTTTCCCCTTAAATACTACATAAGTAAATGACGTTTTTTCTATAACGGCTTTAGCGATGTTCGATGCGATAATATTCGTAGAGATTCTACCCACGATAGAGGTAACTACACTTCTGTATATTCTATCTTGTTCTGATTCGGATAGATATTTATTAAATAACTGAAAGATTAATTTAACTGCATTAACGATATTCTCATAGTTAAGAATGTCATGTCTTATCGCGGTCATCATACGGATTCTTTCTGTTTCACGTTCATATCTTGTATCCGTATCAAAGATACCGTAAATCAGATAACCATAATCTAAAGGAACAGATAACCCACCATTGATAAGCCCTGTAACTGTATCAGGAGAGATAATGATGTTATATAACTTCCGCGCTATCCCTTCTATGTCTGCCATATAGCTATCCTATGTTTAAATAAATGACTGAGGATTTACATCATTTTTGCAAGAAATAAGCGATGTTAATTTACAAGAGAATAATCAGCTTGATAAGTGTTACTACAATCTAATTGTTACAAATTGTCTTGCGTGAGATGTATTAATTCAATAAATAATAAGGCGCATATAAGTATTCGATAAGTGATTGGATACGCAAAAAATTTGGATGTTAAAATTATTGGTTTATATGTATTTGCTCTGACTTGTTCATGGCAGAAACAGGTCATGACTCATGAACAGGCGGTTTATGTGACACATCGACAGCATCATGTTGTGCCGTCGATATCCTTCACGAGCAAACATTGACGGATTCACCAGAGTGATATCCGCTTCCGGCCTGAGAGCGGGGGCTATAGCCAAGTGTTTGAAAATAAATAAAAGCAGAGCTAACACCAATCGTTTCATTACGTCCTGCCGCGAACTACGGTGGGGGAATGATTGGTTTGCGTTATGGCGTGACGACCGCGGAATTGACGATGAGACGTGGGTAGAGGGTGTGAAACATGGTAACTTCCGTTTGCATCCGGGTACGGTTTCCGAGGGTTGTATTACTATCGCCCATAATTCTGATTTTGCCATGATCCGGAATGCGCTTATGAATACATCGTTAGTACAGGTTCCCTGCATGCGTTCCCTGATGGCTCACGGTTGGGTGGAGGTTGTTGCCAGTGGCTCTAATAACGCTTGCCCGTAAAATAAGTAAGATCATTTATTTTATATTGCTGTTTTTGGTTCTGGGACGTGCACTTCCAAGGCCGGAAATCTATCTCGATTATGATATCGCAAGGGATATTTGCCACTTCTTGTTCGGGAGTGTGAACGCCGATACGATGTATGACACTTTCTTTTATATATCGCTGATAATAGTAATATTCCTTTCATCTGTACTCTATATTATTACATTGCAGTTAATTTCAACGATAAGGAGCAAATGAGATGCCAATTCCTCCGTATATGTGGCTTAAAGACGATGGTGGCGCAGACACGAAAGGATCTGTTGATGTTCAGGAGCGATAAGACAGCGTCGAAACCCGCTTATCACCATCCCCATACCCCCTCATCCCCTGAACACCTCCCGCCGGTGCCACGCCACAAACCCTTCCTGCGGATGGCATTCTTTCCCCTGCGGCAAAGTAATCGGCTTACCATCAAAATCCCAGAACAGCCTGCCAACGATGCCTCCGCCGTTCACCGCTGGCGAAACCTGGATGCGCATATCCTCATCCAGACCAATGGATCCTTTATCAAAGGCCTTATGGTGAATCGCGCAGAGCGCCAGGCCGTTAGGGATTTCGCAGGGGCCGCCGTGCTGCTTCCATTTGATATGGGCCGCCTCCAGGGCGACGGAGGTATTATCATGGCGCATATTGAAGCCGCAGATCGCGCACTCATAGTTATAGGCGCGCAGCACCTGCTGGCGAAAATGCGGGTCGCGCTCTTTGCGGATCTGCTGCAGATCAAACCCCATCTCTTCTGCCAGTTCTTCCTGAATACTCTCCGGGAAGTGCGCCTCGAGGATCTGATGGGCGAGGGTATTGATCAGCTTCTTATTTCTGTTGAGTAGCGCAAAATGCGGCTCATCAAAGCCGCCGGCGACGTGGCAGAGCTCCAGCTCTTTGCCGGGCGGCTGTCGGCTGCCCTGGGTTGAACACTGCTCGCTGTTGTGCAGCTCCCAGAAGCCGTCGCCTTTCAGGCGCCAGAAGGGCATGTCCGGCCGGTACTGGCGACGCTGCGGGCCAAAGCGTTCCAGCAGGCTATGCAGCTCATCGCGTATCTCCGAGGCGTAGTCGAACATCCGCGCATGGCCGCGCTGGTACTGCGAGAGGACGTACAGCAGCAGCAGTGGCTTATGCGGCGCACGCTGTTCGCCTTTGCGCCAGATGGTGATGTTCTCAATCGCGTGTTGTAGGGTCGTGCTGGAGGGCATAGCGTTACATTGGCAGCCAAATAAATGCGATGATGCTCGCAAAATCCTTGCCGATCAACCCACCAGATGCGGCGATTCCAGGTGGATCGCTTTTTAAGTATTACGACGGATCTTGCTGTGGGAGTGGAGACCGCGTTCGCCTCCTGCGGCGCAAGCCTGAAAAAATCGGGAGCGCATAACCGTTGCGTTCCCGCACACCACAAAACCCACGCTACCTCACCGGTAGCGTGGGCCCGCTCTCTCTTACTTATCCCGCGTCTCGCCAGCCTCCCAGCTGTAGCTCCCATCGGCCGCTAACCTATCTCCCAGCTCCTGATACTCGAACTGATAAAACTCAGCCTGGGTGCCGTACCCGGCGTAGTCTACCGTCGCCAGGCCGACGAACGCCCCGGTAAAGAACCCGCCGTAGCTCTGCAATACATAGTCATCGGACAGTACCGCGGCATCCAGCTGGACCGGGATCTCGGTGAAGGTCACGCCATCGAAGCTGTATTCATAGCTGTAGGTCTGCTTGCGGACCTTAGTCCGGAACCAGACGTATTCGACGCCGTCTGGCACCTTGATGGCGTTATCTTTCAGGTACGACGTGTATTTCCCGCGGTTATTTTCGCCGACTTCGATGACCTTGCCGTTAATTTCATTCCAGGTCAGGAAGACAAAGCTCCAGTGGCGGTCGTTATAGTAATTCGTTAACCCGGCCATCTGCTGGTAGCTGAAGGGCTCGAATTTTACTTTCACTGCGGCGTCAAAATAGAAAGCCTGCCAGCGGCGGGCAATCAGCGACAGGTCATGCGTATTGGCTAACGAACCCTGGCCGATTAAGGTTAATTTGCCGTCGCCGGTGGTGCCCATTTTGGCCGTAAACGGCACCCGCAGGGTATTCCAGTTCGGGTCGAGCGCTGGCGAGGTAAAGTCATCCTGCTGGCTATTATCGCTGGCGCTTTCGGTGAAGATGGCGTCTTTCGGCCCTTCGACGAAGGTTTTCCCGCCGTGACCGCCTTCAATACGCGGCCAGCCCTCGTCGTCCCAGTACACTTTCTGGATCGAGGTTTCCCGGCCGAGGGTTGACCAGCCGCGCGGGTCGTAGATGGATTCCCCCGGGCGATTCCACGGCCGGGCGCAGAGCGAGGCGTAATACCATTCGCCTTCCGGAGTGGAGACCAGCGCGCCATGGCCCTGTTTCTGGATGTAGCTGTCCGGCGTGTCGACGTTGGTTAAGAACACGTCGCCCGGCTCGGTTTCGAAGCTGTCGGCCTCGAGGGTTTTCGACCGCGCCACCACCTCCTGGTGGGTAAACACGGTGCCACCCTGGGCGGCAAACAGATAGTAGTAGCCGTTCAGTTTATAGAGGTGCGGTCCCTCGACCAGCGCCACGGCGGTGCCGCGGTAAATGGTGCGCGCGGTTTCCGGCATTAACTTCAGCGTGTTGGTATCCAGCTCCGTTAAGGTAATGCCATCGAAGGGATGATGGTACTCCCGGTGATCCCAGGTTTGCTGGACGATATATTTCCGGCCATCGTCGTCATGGAACAGCGAGGCGTCAAACCCGACGCCGTTCAGCTTGATCGGGTCGCTCCACGGGCCCCGAATATCCTTCGCGGTAGTCAGGTAGTTGGTCATGTCTTTAAAGGCGCCTTCGGTGACCTTCACATCGGTATACACCAACCAGAATTGCCCATCGGCCCAGGAGAGCGCCGGCGCCCAAATGCCGCCGGAGGAGGGGTTGCCCTTCATGTCCAGCAGGGTGGTGGTGGAGAGCGGCGAAGGCAGCAGGTTCCAGTTTTTCAGGTCCTTCGACTCATGTAAACGCACGCCCGGGAACCACTCAAACGTCGAGTTAGCAATATAATACGTATCCTCGACGCGAATAATACTGGGGTCGGCATTAAAGCCGCGTAATATCGGGTTTTGAATAAGTGACATTTCATTACACCTTTTAAAATGGAAAGTGACGAATCGGTCTGATTTATAATTTTTTTAACTACACGCGGATCTCATCCAGCTGACGGTTAATGTCGGTAACATGTTTATCGGAGATCGGATAAACCTGCATGATCACCATCGAAATAGCGGCCAGCGCGATTGGGATCCACACCGCGGTCATAATGATCCCATCGATGGCGCTGGCGCTCTGCACGGCGCCGCTTTCATTAAATCCATACACCGCCAGCAGCCACAGCGGGATCGCGCCGCCGATGGTGAAGCCGATCTTGAAGAAGAGTCCCATAATGGCATTGATAATGGCGGCATTGCGTTTGCCCGATTTTAATTCGCCGTACGCGATAACTTCCGGTACCAGCGCCCACATAAAGCCGGTGGCGGAGGTTAAGCCCCACTGTTTAATAAAGGTGGCGATATAGGCCAGCCACAGGGCGTCGTGCATCCCTTCGCGGGACCAGACGTAGGTCAGCAGTTCGCCGACGATGAACATGGCGAGGAACAGATGGAAGAAGCCTTTTTTACCAAAGATTTTTTTCAGTTTCGGCCAGAACACCGGGAAGGCGATACCGGGAATAGACGCGACGAGACCCACGGCGCCCATCCATTCGGAATGGCCGACGACGAACTGGTTGAAGAAGCCGTTAACGGTGTTCATGAAGAACATGAAGGTAAAGGCCAGCATAAAGAACATGCCGAGGATCACCAGCGGGCGGTTATGTCTGAGCTCGTGGAAAAGGTCGGTGGTTTTGACGTTGGCGGTCTGCTCGGCGGTCGCGACAACGCGTTCTTTGGTGAATTTATAACAGATAAACAGAGCCACCGCGCCGATGATCATATAGATGGCGTACACGCCAAACCAGGCGTAGTTCGCCGACGGATCGGTATAGTTGCCCAGATTCAGCTCAAGGCCAAAAAAGCCGGTGTCTTTCAGGCTGCGATCTTTCGGCGCCGCCATCTGCACAAACATCGGGAACAGGGTATAGACCAGCAGGTTGGCGCTGTTGGCCAGCATCATGCGGGTACTGGTCAGTTTATCGATCGATTCCGGGTCGCGGGTCAGCGACGCATTCAGCGAGCCATAGGGAATATTGACTAAGGAATAAACTAAGTCCAGCGCCAGATAAATAATAAAGGCGAAAGCCACCGAACCTTTAACGCCAGGGATCGGCGCGAACAGTAATGCCGACAGGATCACCAGTGGAACGCCGGCTCGTAACAGCCACGGACGATATTTCCCCGCCTTCGAGGTTCTTTTATCCACGTAGGTTCCGACCATCGGATCCCAAAACACATTAATGATGCGGACAAAAAGAAAAATAAAGCCTGCCGTTGCCGTGCTGATGGTATTTACCGTCAGCATATGCAAAGCCAGAAAACCCCCAATTGTGCCGAAAACCAGGTTTTGCGCAAAGTCACCCATGCCATAACCAATTCGTTCTCCGCGGGTTAATTTATGATATTCATCATGCCGACTGTGCATTATGTTTTTACTCATTCTAAGCAGACTCCGGTTTGTTTTGTGTAGGTGAAACACTTTCTGACACAGTTGACCTGGAAGAATCTATTACGTTTTTAAATTACGTAATTATGTTTTTTTACTTCTGTGATCCTCGAAGCAAAGGCCTGTATCGCCTGCGTTGAATCGTTATCCGCCGCTAATTTTCGGGCAGGCAGGCATTGTGACAAAACCGGCATTTTAATTTGGCATGGATACCTGAGTTCCCCAGGAAGTGTACGCTATACGCGCGCGAAGCGAGATATTTAAAATAGTTTTATTTGCGAGATGGCTCACATTTGAGCATTTTCTCAATCGCCGAGTGAAATAACGTAATTGAGCAACCGACGATGAGAATACACGATGTGTCACAGTTGTTAATTTTCCTGTTTCTCAATTTCGGAGTTCATCATGCAAACCTATTTCGACCAGGTTGATCGCGTTCGCTTTGCCGGACCCAAAACCGATAATCCGCTGGCGTTTCGCCACTATAATCCGGATGAAATCGTGCTGGGAAAACGCATGGCAGAACATCTGCGTTTTGCCGCCTGTTATTGGCATAACTTCTGCTGGAATGGCGCGGATATGTTTGGCGCCGGCTCGTTTGAGCGTCCCTGGCAGGCCGCGGGCGATGCGCTGGAAATGGCCAAACGCAAAGCGGACGTGGCGTTTGAATTTTTCTACAAGCTCAACGTGCCGTATTACTGCTTCCACGATGTCGACGTCTCGCCAGAAGGCGCGTCGCTGAAAGAATATCTGCACAATTTCGCCCTCATGACCGAGGTGCTGGCGGAGAAACAGCAGCAAACCGGCGTGAAACTACTGTGGGGCACCGCCAACTGCTTTACCCACCCGCGTTACGGCGCCGGGGCGGCGACCAACCCCGATCCGGAGGTGTTTGCCTGGGCGGCCACGCAGGTGGTGACCGCCATGAACGCCACTCACCAGCTCGGCGGCGAAAACTATGTGCTGTGGGGCGGCCGCGAAGGTTACGAGTCGCTGCTGAATACCGACCTGCGCCAGGAGCGCGAGCAGATTGGCCGCTTCCTGCAGATGGTGGTGGAGCATAAGCATAAGATTGGCTTTGGCGGCACGCTGCTTATCGAGCCGAAACCGCAGGAGCCCACCAAGCATCAGTACGATTACGATGTCGCGACGGTGTATGGCTTCCTGAAGCAGTTTGGTCTTGAAAATGAGATCAAGGTGAACATTGAAGCCAACCACGCCACCCTGGCGGGGCACTCTTTCCATCATGAAATCGCCAGCGCCATCGCGCTGGGGATCTTTGGCTCTGTTGATGCCAACCGCGGCGATGCGCAGCTTGGCTGGGATACGGACCAGTTCCCGAACAGCGTGGAAGAAAATACCCTGGTGATGTACGAGATCCTCAAAGCCGGGGGATTCACTACCGGCGGCCTGAACTTTGACGCCAAAGTCCGTCGGCAGAGCACCGACAAATACGACATGTTCTATGGCCATATTGGCGCCATGGACGTGATGGCGCTGTCCCTCAAGCTGGCCGCGCGCATGATTGAGGATGGCAAGCTCGAGCAGGGGCTGGCAAAACGCTATGCCGGCTGGCAGGGCGAGCTGGGGCAGAAAATTATGACCGGGCAGATGTCGCTGGATAATATTGCCCGATACGCTGAGCAGCATAATCTGAATCCGCAGCATCAGAGCGGGCGTCAGGAATTACTCGAAAATCTCGTCAATATCTATATCTTTGGTTAAATTTTGCTGACATGCCCCTGCGGGGGCATGTATTACGCCGTCTGCCTGCAGCCGAAAAATAGCGTTTATTTGTTCGTGCTGTGTTTTTTGTCAGTGGCGAAAGACCGTCTGTCTAATACCAACGAAGGAGGGAAAGTAGCGATAATTGTGTAACGCCTCTGTGACCGTACAAAATAAAAAATAACTTGTTCTGATGATAGCGACATATTCTGTCAGCTCAGAATAGGCTGGTTATTGTCTGAATAAAATTAACCTATATTGAGAAACTCATGACAATGATAAAAAAGCTTCCATTAACCATGGCGGTTATCGCCGCGTTTTTTCCGCTTACCTCTGTAATGGCACAAGAATTTACTCAGGAACAGATCGACGCCATCGTTGCCAAAGCCGTTGATAAAGCGCTGGCCGACCGCCAGGCGAAAATCGACGCCGCGGCCAACAAAAAGGTCGACGTG
>NZ_PIOG01000290.1:0-400 GCF_002810545.1 Klebsiella sp. A-Nf5
TTTCGTGGTACTATACATCGATAACTTAATAGTACCTCCACCATATGCTTTACCTCCTTGATTTCCGCCTAAGCCAGCAATATCACCGTTACTCGTTTTTCCATACACAAATGTTACATGCCCATTGCCTGTAAATTCATCACTTGATTCGACATAAGTACGAAAGACCATCAATGCACCATATACAGGATTTTTTATCTCGATAAACTTAGTTTTATCATAAACTGGAAATTGAGAAGACTTTGTAAAACTCCTGGAGTAGTCATACCCTGTTTCTTTCAAGCAATAATTAGCAAACGAAGCGCACCATGCAGTACTACCCAATGACCCCTTAGAACCCGTAAGATTATGATAATTATCAGTGATTTTCTTCTCTCCTGTTCCATGCCATTCCGTAACC
>NZ_PIOG01000293.1:0-548 GCF_002810545.1 Klebsiella sp. A-Nf5
GGTACCAATAGCGTTGATCTGCATAGCGAAACCTCTACTTGATGAATTGTTTGCGTGGAACGGAAGATGGACGCGGCTGGTGAGTGGCATCGATAAGCGTAGCCTGGAGTGGGCGAGATGCGAGAAGAGAACGTACCGCGGGAAATATCAGGCACGCTGTTTGCGGGCAACGATCAGGCCTGTAAATAATGCCGTGGAGTAAGCATTAAATCGACTAAGCTTTATTAGTATTTACGAAAATATTATTGTTTTATCGTATATGATAGCGAAGAGACGCTATTGCTGATAATGATGTTTACACTCTTTTTATTATGGTAACGACTTGTTTTTCATTGATTGTCGCGCCCGTTGATACTATGCGTGACTGAAAATGATCTTCTTCAACCTGACTTGATGACTCAACACGATGTCGAAACCTGATGCCAACAGCCAGAATTCTCCGTCATTACCTTCTTTTTTTTATGGACGACGGACAAAACCCTTATTCGCCGTGGAATCCTTAGTATCTGCGTTTCGGCCTGCCAGCATTCCTTTTGAACTGGCGCAGT
>NZ_PIOG01000003.1:0-547 GCF_002810545.1 Klebsiella sp. A-Nf5
CTCTGTATATTGCATTAGGATAAACAAAGGGAAGGCGGCGCTCAGGATTACACTGCCTTCCCGATGTATTGCGGTACAGACAGAGCAAATCGTTTTTTCAGTACACGGGCAATATCGCCTTCCGTGAGTTGCTGCTTCTCTACGCCCTCTGCGGTGATTATTTTCAACACATTACCTAGCAAAATCAGGCGCCCCTCGGAGCCGTGCTGCACGATAAGTAGTTTCTGCACAAAGATGGCATCAGGATGGGTGGAGTTGAGGTAATTGGCCGGGACGAAATCAATCCACTCCTGGGGTGATAGATCAAAACTGTATTGATTGGCCCATTCACCCTCCACCTTCGCTTGTAGCAGGTACTCGCTATTAACGTCACGGATAAGTCGGAAAGTGTCGAAATCCTGTTCAATATCGGTATCTAGCATGTCTATGGCGATCGGTGCGCGAATACCATAGCTGCCGAACCCTAGATCGCAAAGCCACAGGCGGTCATCGACTTCAGCAATTAATGCCATATGCGTTTTTGGTCGGCGTGCCGGGTAGAACATCG
>NZ_PIOG01000051.1:0-547 GCF_002810545.1 Klebsiella sp. A-Nf5
AGAAGAATTTGCAATGACATTTGTATGGAATACTTTGGTAAAATTAATGACAGTTTTTATAACAATGGGAGAAAAATTATCTTTTGTCAGTGCGTCTCGCAAGTGAAGTATAACCTTCTTTCTTATACCAATAAGACTCAAAGAAGATATTACATACGATTTAAAAGAGTTTGTATACACTATGTCATACTGCTTCAATAGTTTTCTAATAGTAAATAATTTGGAAGCCAGTAAAAAAGCAGACTTGCAAACTTTGAATATACTAACATCTCTTCTTAACGGATATAATATTTTTTCTAAATCATATAGTTTTACATCAACGTTTTTATCTTGAAGCATTTTGTGAAATGCACCATCTCCGAAGAGTAAAACGGATGAGTTTTCTTTCAAGTGAACAGCTATATCGAATAATGAAAGTTGAGCCCCCCCAATACGAGATGTATGGTCAACAAATATTGTTTTTTTCATGATAGTTCCTTTTTATTGGTGCATATATTTTTAATACGCATAGAAATATACTCACCAAAATTTTTCCATGTATTATTTT
>NZ_PIOG01000208.1:0-545 GCF_002810545.1 Klebsiella sp. A-Nf5
GGAGACGGTTCCCAGCAGAACAAATACCCCCGTCACGCCATAACCGTTAAGCAATACCGCGACCGCATAAGGAGCGGCGATACCGCTGATACGCCCAACTGCATTCGCCAGACCGGAACCGCGAAGCTTCGCTTCTGTCGGCCATATTTCCGGAACATAGACTGCCGAGGCGTAGCAAACGTACATATACACAAACGTAATCAGAAAGAAGCCAATTAACGTAATTAATAGCATGCTGGTTTGCAGAGAATAGATATATCCCAGCCCGGCAATTAATACCAACAGCCCCACCCCCATATTTTTTCTGGGTAGTTTATCCATGACCAGCATGGCGATAAAAATCCCAAACGGCGCGCCAAACATACTCATCGTGTTTAAGACAATCGAGTCTTTAAGATTAATGCCCTGGGTCATAAATATCGTCGGCAGCCAGTTAATTAAAGTATACTGGACAACGTTCATGGCGATCAGGACAAAGGAACCTAAAATAACGCGTTTCAGCAACACACCTGTTAATAAGGCCGAATAAGGAACTGCGCGCGGGG
>NZ_PIOG01000263.1:0-541 GCF_002810545.1 Klebsiella sp. A-Nf5
GAATTTCGTAGCAACAACAGACTGGGTGGTAGCTTTCTTTTCAAAATTATTCCAATTTGCTCACTGGCAAGACTTAGGTAGCGCAGGTCATGACGGTTTTATCCTGAGTAACCCACATCCTAGAATTCATCAACTGACCTATATCAAGGGTGGTCACGGGGCAGCAATAGAAGAACCACTGTGGGATCATATCGCCAGTTTTATTCGTAACGGCAAACTCCCGTCCAAAAATAACATTACACTTAGCCTGTCAAGAACAAAATGGATTGCCATTACAAGCCATTTCCCGCCTATCGCCTGGATACTTGTTGGAGCAATTACATGGGGGGTGTGGTTAGCTATTAAATATTTAATCCAACTGTTAACTCCGCTCCAGTCTCAGGATTACGCCACAGGTTTTTCCCTTGCTATATATATACTTATATTGTGGCTACTGCTTACTAAAATTTAATCTAGAGTCATGAGCGCAGAGCTCATTATCGAGGTGTTACATGATTATCCAGCCTCTTATTCTTTCTTTAAAAACTTGGTTTAGCTCAGT
>NZ_PIOG01000054.1:0-357 GCF_002810545.1 Klebsiella sp. A-Nf5
GCATTGAGAAGGGGTAAATTCTCCGCCTTGACTCATTGTCTCTGTAAAGTTAAGAGCGAAGACCAGATCGAAATAAAGCACGATAGCGTAATACGCTGCACAAATCAGCGCGATACTCACCCATCTGATCCAGAACTTCTTATTCATCATCGTAAGTGCTTCCCAATGAACCGCCTACTGTACCGCCTGAGTAGGGGGATGTTGAGCCAGCAACAGCAGCGGAATCGGCAGCAGATTGTTGAATTTTTGCACTCCCTCCCATTGGTTGAGGGCTTTTGTTCTCGGTGTTAGGGTACTGCTGTTTGAATGTATTAGTCATTTCGACAACGAGGATTGATGAGAAGTCTGCACTCTTTG
>NZ_PIOG01000248.1:0-489 GCF_002810545.1 Klebsiella sp. A-Nf5
ATTTTGACAAGAACGGGGACACATAGTGGAACATACCAGCCTTAGCATCGAACCATAGATCTAGCGTTGGCATCGCCGAAAGTAAGGTTCCAAGTTGCTCTCCCCATTCACCTTCGGATGCGCCAGAAGTGGACGGATCTTCCTCTAATACGTCCCAAGCTCTTCCAAGTTCCCGCAATTTTGGCCATTGAGAAACACTGATGTCAAAAGCACCAAATGGCGAACCATCTGCGAGGAAATGGCGCAGCGCTGCCAGAATTGATGTTTTGCCGCTATTATTAGCACCGACGAGAATAGTAGTCTTTGGATCAACCTCAAGCTGGACCTTACCAAGTCGGCGGAACTGGCGAAGCTCAACAAATCGAAGGGATATCTGCCCAGATAATGATGTGGTGGCGTCTGCTGCTGACATTGTGGCTCCTCTCAATCCGTATAGGGATGCGCCAACCTGTAGCAGCTTAGCGCCACGCCGTAAGCTCGAGTCCTTCT
>NZ_PIOG01000224.1:0-535 GCF_002810545.1 Klebsiella sp. A-Nf5
TGTAACATGGCCAGACCGCTCAACGCTGTGATAGACATTACGGCAGACGTTCTTTAACCATAGCTTCTAGCATCTTAGCAACACTTTTTTCAGCGCAAAATCAAAAGGGGCTTCGGCCCCTTTTTTGCTAAATATATTATTTAAAACTGAATGCATTGAGCTCTGATTTGTAAATATCAACCATTTCCTCAACTTTAGTCACTATTCCGTCAATCAATTCCTCTTTCATGGGATTAGTATTGAGGTTTAAATATGCTTTATATAAAAAATATTTATCTAGATTACTTTCAATATCTTCAGCGAATCTATTAGTAACTCCATTAGTCAACAAGATACCTGTCAGTCTGCTATTGAAAGGATGTTTAATATAAATTTTTATTAGCCTTTTTAGCTCTTTTTCGTCCTTGATAACTCTATTTTTGAATCCAGATATATTAAGCTCCCAGCCGATAATATTAGGAAGCCAAGAATCGAACTCGGCCACTTTTTCGGCCGATTTTTCCATATTCAGCTTGATGCTATTTCTCATATGTAG
>NZ_PIOG01000007.1:0-395 GCF_002810545.1 Klebsiella sp. A-Nf5
CTGATAACGCCCGAGACTGACCGTGACCGTACCGGCGACTGGGGCAGCAAAAGACGCCCGCAGCACGCCCGTTCGGCTTACCTGAACGCGCTGTTTTCCCAACTGTGCCGGAGGCAGCAGACTGACGGGCAAGGTTAGTTGCAGGCGGGTCTGGTAGCGCCAGCCCAGATAGACACGCAACAGCACCAGCAGGTCGGTATGTAGTTGCCCACCTGGCAGCCAGCCGCGTGCCTCTCCGTCATCTTCGGTATACAGTTTCAGCAGTAACTGGCTGTTAACGTCAGTGCCGGTGTTGCCCAGCAGTGCCCGAGTTTTCAGGCAAATACGCGATCTTTTTGATAAACCCGCAGGTTCAGGCAGGACAATCTGTTGTGGATCGTGCGGTATAACCATCG
>NZ_PIOG01000020.1:0-525 GCF_002810545.1 Klebsiella sp. A-Nf5
GTAGTCGTCGATATAGTTCAGCTGGTACAGGCGAGTGCTGTCGGTGGTCATCACGGTATGGCTGCTGTACGGGCGGAGCATCACGTTTCTCATCGGCGAGAGGTGGCCTTTATTATCGATCAGCGTCCCGTTGACCAGGGTGATATGCAGTGGGCCTGAGTTGGTAAAACGCAGGTTATTCCCGCTCTGCTGCCACTGCAGCTTTTGCACCTCTCTGGCGAGGGTGGTGGTGATGGCGGGCGGACGATAAAAGAGCTTCAGGCGGGTACGGACGACAAATTGCAGCGTATGCGTGCCGACGGCTGCGGGAGGCGTCTCCTGGATATTGACCCAGTACACGCTTTCCCGATCGCCGGGCAGCCCGCCGCCGAAATAGATAAAGCGCAGCTGGGCGGATTGTTGCGGCGATAAATAGACCTGCGGCGGCGTCGCCACTATCGGCAGGCCGACGCGCGAGGTATTGAGTCCGGCGTCCAGCCAGATCTGCACTTTATAAGGCGTGCTGCTGCGATTGTGAATGTTCAG
>NZ_PIOG01000279.1:0-524 GCF_002810545.1 Klebsiella sp. A-Nf5
GAGGGGCTGGACAATAAGAACCAGGCGCAATGCATCACGCTACGCGAGGCTGTGCAGGGGGGGAAATATCATTTTGATATCTCCACCCTGACCCTCGCGCTCACTGTCCCGCAGGCTTTTGTTAATGAACTGGAAGCAGGCTATGCTTCCCCGGAAAGCTGGGACCGCGGGGTCAATGCCTTCTATACGTCCTATTATGCCAGTCAGTATTACAGCGATTATAAAAGCGCCGGGAATAACAAAAGTACCTTTGCCCGTTTTACCAGCGGTTTAAATCTATTGGGATGGCAACTGCACTCTGACGCCAGCTATAACAACAATGATTCTGGCGCCGGTGAGTGGAAAAGTAACACGCTTTATCTGGAGAGAGGCTTCGGCGAGATAGAGAGTACGCTTCGCGCCGGGGATATGTACACATCAGGCGATATTTTCGACACCGTGCGCTTTCGCGGGGTGCGCTTATATCGCGATATGCAGATGTTGCCCAACTCCAGGCGCAACTTTACGCCGATCGTTCAGGGGAT